>JABEVJ010000027.1 GCA_013043985.1 Legionellales bacterium
GGTCTGTTGACAATTGGTTCTTTGGCTGCAAAAAGAGTGTAATCGGTAAAAATTGGTTCTTGTTTTCGTTAAATAGCTTGCTATTCGCCTCAAACAAGATCCAATTTTTCCTCGATTCTCTCTTTTTTCGCTTCAAAGAATCAATTGTCAACAGACCCTAATCCAGATTATCACATTGGGGGAATGAACCATGGCAGACACAAACAACAAAAAAAATGGCAGCAGCAATAAAATTGCAGTTATGCGTGATATTCTCAACACTGTCAGTGGCGTAACAGAAGCGGCTCAGAAATTTGCTGAAGATATAGGGCTGTCTGGTGATAATAATGAACACTTGAAACCGCCAGTAGAAACCAAGCTGGCTGAAGATTTTAAAGAATTTCTCGGAGATTGCTGGGATGATGTGACACGTCAAGTTCGCCATGTAAAAGGCGAGAGGATGCTTGAAAAAAACCGTCAAAATCGTCAAGCGATGGCT
Organism: Legionellales bacterium; assembly: GCA_013043985.1. Lineage (GTDB taxonomy): Bacteria > Pseudomonadota > Gammaproteobacteria > UBA1113 > UBA1113 > JABEVJ01. Next base: position 479 of record JABEVJ010000027.1, read on the forward strand.
GAGAAATATGGAGTTGATCTAAACGAGCTTAAGTCACAAGAAAAAACAAAGCAAAAACGCAAGACAAAAGCGAAAAAAAGTGAATCGGTAGCGGTAGTTTCTGAAAAAAATCTAAGTGTTGAGAAAATGGAAGGTTTTGAGTACCAACCAAAATCCTTGGCTAAATTGAGAAGCTATGATCCCATTCTCATCACCCGCAAAAGCTTGAATCAACCAGATACGGTTGCGTTCCCTGAATTTCAGGCTTTCCAAGAGGTTAAAGTATTACTTGATGATGGCACCATAGAAAACCGAACAGTTACTCTTCCAGAAAATTTTGCAGGGCTAACGCTTAAACAGCCATTGACCCTGGAACAGCTTGATATTCTGGAAGCTTTTGCTGCATTTCACTCTGTCAATTTAAGATTTCAACGGCCAACAACTTTTTATATTCTGAAAAAGACAGGCGAGACTAAAAACAGACTGCTTGCAGAGTTACAAGAGCTAGAAGCAAATATTAACAGGGTCAAACAAAAAGAACTGAGTCTTGAAATGCGCCAAGAGCTCCGTACCTGTTTTCAAAATCGCATTGAAATTCTTAATCAGCTTGAGAAGCTAGCTGAGAATGAGAAGTTAGACAATAACTATAGAAAAACTTTACCACCAGCAAACATTGTTTTGGGTGAAGATGTTCCAGCAGCACTTAGAGTTTCTTCGTACCACACAGAAGCCTTGGCGAATGCGCAGTGTTCAGTTGAACAAGCGCGAGAATATCGTTCGCTCTCAGAAAAAGAATTGCTTGAAAGTCATAACAAATTGAAAGCAGAAGAAGAAAACTTGAATACGTTTCTTGATTACCTGAAAATAATTCCAGAAGAACAAAATCCTTTTAATTTATCAGGTGAGAAAAAAGCGAAAAAAATTGATCAGTCGCATAATGAAATACTAGACGATGAGATTAATTTGCAAGCTCAAGAAATACCGGGCACTGCGGAAGATCGTAAAAAAAGCTATGACTATGCGTTGGAAACCTTGACACACCAGGCCAATCGCAGTGTCGCAACAGCTAAATTACTCTGCAATATTGAAATGGCGCACCGTCATAATGCCAATGATGCAGAGCACAAGGCAATCCTTAAAACCGATGCAAAATTAGATGCTACTTATATTTCAGCAAGAACGCGAGCAGAAAGCCAGGGTCCCCTTTCGCTGCATCCGCTAGCAAAGGAGGATTTGAATCGAAAAATCGATAGCGAAATTCAGAAAATTCAACAGCGCAAAACGAGCATCCGTTTCCGCCTGGTATCGACTGTCCTTTCAAGCAAGAAAGTAGAGCTGCGCGCGCAAGAAACTAAACTGCGCGAAATCAAAAAAATCGTTGACGTGGCCACTGAAAAAACACCCGTGATTCAATCCTTGCTGGGCGAGGGAATTCTTGGGCATCCGCAAATCCGTGCACGATTCATTGCTGCGTTACAAAACGACAAATATAGCAATGGTATTGTGAAAAATGTTGGTGGACAGGTCGATCCTAACAAGCTGGAAGACCTTCGCAAATTACTTACCAATAAAAAAGCGGATCCGGTTTTGTTGGATGGCAAAATTGCTGAATTTATTGCTAATTGCAACAGCACACACCTGCAACGTTATTTTGAGAAATTGATTGATGGCATGATTGCAGAAATCAAGACAGAAAATGCAAAATTATGGAAAATACGAAAATTTCTGACAGGACGTGACAAGAAAGATGAAGCACTGATCAAACACCTGGAAATTCTGAAGGCACGGCTAGGAGGCGGCAACAGCCTGCTTTCTGATGCAGATAAAGGCCTCGATTTTATTGAAATATATCAAACACCGGAAATTGCGCCTTTTCTCAAGAGCTTTAACGAAGAGCAACGAAAAAACAATCGTCCTTCATTTGTGCGTTTACCACGCTTGGAAGCGATTGCTGACTTTGAACGAGATAAGTCATCCCCGTTATATAAACTTCTTAAACGCTCTGCCGACTATAATAGTGTGAACTATTTATTCAGAAAGGCATTTTTGAGTTTGCTCGGCTTACCAGAAATAGCCGATGATCAGGCTGTGTTGAATATATTGACCATGCCGGATCATCAAGCGCTTGATGCGCTAATTCGTGAGATGACTAAAAGGTTGACGAATGGAATCTATCGACCTCCATTTAGCGATCCCATTACGCGAGCGTCTTTTGATTACCTCGTTAAGCAATTAATGAGCACCTTACGGGTAGGTCTCACCACGCAAGCGATTGATACTTATGAGCGTCAAAAATTCGTGGGTGACATTAAAGCTATCAAGCAACTGGGGCATTTTGAAGCTGAATCTCCTTTAATCGATTTAGTCTTTGATCATCCTTATAGCATCGACAATAATGCCGCATTACTGGCTGAAATAGATCGTGTCAGTCAAAAACTGGCAAGCGAAAAAGGCAATAATATTCAAAACGTATTAAAGGGTTTAGCTATCCTGAAAAGTTTTGTTGACGGCACCAGGCAGGGCTTGTTGTCAGAAGATGAAAAAGGTTTTTTACGCAATGTTCTGCCAGAATATCGGCTGGTTCACACTCATGACGGAATAGAGTATAACAATAGGAGTCTGGAAGATTTTCTGGTCACAAAACATATCAGACCAGCGTACAATGAGTTAATTAAAACTTTCGATGAAAGATTTAAGCAAAAATCGGAGGCTGTGCTTTTGGATGCGGCAGTCGATTTTGAAAATTGCAAATCGTATATTGAGTTGATAAAAGCCTATGCGCTTGATAAGCAATTTGAGAGACAGAATTGGGATCACGATAACTATGAAGCTATTGCCAGCGTCTTTCCTGACTTCAGAAATAGTTTTTTACGTTCAAATGATATTCCAGAAAATGAAATTGTAAAATTATCGGTTGGATATCTGCGAACAGCATTTGATAACAGCGCAAATATTCAGTTTCACTTTTTCATTAATGCTTATTTATTTGGATTTACACCAGCGCTTTTGCAACGACTAACCCAATATGGCTTTCCGCAAATTGATATTGAGCTGCCAAATGGTGCTGATGCAGCAACCCGGCTTAGTTTTAACGAGGAAATAGCAGTATTTGTAAATGCTCAAATAGCCGAGTTAACTGACGAACAAGTTGACATGTTGCTTGAAGATGAAGAGAGAAATAATTTATCTGTTGAAGAACGCAGAGAGGTTTTATTTAATCTGTTTTTTATCGGAAAAAAAATTTTCTCACAAGATAATGCTTTGATGGTAAGAGTAGCAAATGACAAAGTTATAACCTCTTTTACTGATTTACAGTCTGTATTCAGATCCGCTGTCGAGGATTTCAATGAAGCGAGACGACGTACTCGTCTGGAAGATGATGGAATCTCGTTATTTAGCGAAAATAATTTGAAGATAGGTTTGTTGATTCGTAATATCGGAACCGATGCGCAAGCGTTTGCCTACTTGGAGAAACGTCTGCCTTTGCTGATGCACAATGACAGAATTGTGGCAGAGGAAGATGATAAAACATTTTTACAACACATTGGTACCTATCAAAGTGAAAAATGCCAAACGCTGATTGCGGAAACGGTAAGGGTTTTTGTTGATCAAGTGATAAACTTTCCAACACCTGAAAGTGATAAAACGGAAGAATTTATTGCAAATTTCGCGCCACAATATTTAGCTGCCTATCAACATAAACGTTTATTAAGTTTGTTGGCACAACTTGCTGATGCGCATCGTGAAATGTGTGATTTGCAGCAAGCAGAGCAAAATGATTACGCAGTAAAGATAAGATTGAATAGTCTATCTAAACTTTTTCATGATTATTTGAAAAAGGCTTGTTTTGGTAGTGGCGGGTCTTTGCTTCTCTCTTCGTCACCTAATGCGACCATTCTGCGGGCGAATATAGCGAAACAATTACAGGCATTTGTTGATGTTCAGAACGACATTATGCTTGCTGTTATTTCTGTCCAGAATAACGAGCAAAATGTTGAGTTTAAAAACTATCTGGGTAATTACACCATTTTCCCGGTACCGGGACAAGGCGATCATGCTCTTTTAGGTGCTGCGGTTGAGAGCTTAATCAATTTTTTCAGTGATGAAACAACCTTAACTGAGCATCGAGTTCATAAGCTTGCTACTTTATTGGAAATGTCGTTTTTGTTTGATAAGGATCAACACGATATTAATATAAACATTAGCGAAAGAGTAGGAAATGATGATGAGTATCGAGTTCTAAGAAACGTTGAATTTAACAATGAAAACTATTCTCTTAAGTATATTACCGATTATTTCGAAACTTTGCCGGAAGATTTAAAAACGGAAAAATGTTTTGCGACGTTATTTTCCAACAAGCTTGAAACACATCTTGTTGAGTTAGAAAACGGTGAAAGACCACTTTCTACCACGGCAGAGTTATTTTTTCGACGATTTGGTACACAAGATCAATGTGACAGGTTTCGTATCTGTTACATTAAAGACTTACTTGCACGTGGTGAAGCAATGCGTGCAAATGCTCATAATCAAGAAGATTTGATAATTATTGATGAAAGAATTCTCAAAGAATTGAAGGAACTACTCAATAAAGAGCCGGTTTCACGTGCAAACAGATATATTCCACAATTTGCCGCTTCCAATTTTGTGAAAGAGAAAGCTCATCGTGAAAAACTGGATGAAATTTTTCAAGAATATATTGATAAGCGCATTAGTCACGTGGTAGTTCAGGAAGCAGCTGATGAGGCTGGCGTGGTGAACGGTTCAGTGGCAGTTGCTTATGCTCCAATCAATACCGTAGCGTGGAAGGTTGGCGAAGAGCTAGCTTCCAAAGAACAAGTAAGAACGACACGTTTTAACTTGCTGGAAGAATATTTGCAACGAAGTTCGAATTTGTCACCAGAAACAGCAGAGGTTTTTATCCAGAATTTTGTTTCCCGTCCTCTAGATGGCATGATCAATAGTGAAAAAGCAGATGAGTTGAGTCTTGCTTACATCGAGGCGATGGAGAAAGGGAATCTGCAAGGCTATGACGAAAATGCTCAGATTGCCGCTGAAATGTTGATCGCCTTTTTCTCGCCGGGCCTTTTGCATAGATTGTTTTATGCAAAATTAGCGCAGATGTTTAAGAGTGGTCTCTACACCGCTGCCAAGATAGCCGGAGGAGCCATTAATAAAGTATTGGATGGTTTGGCATTTATTGTCCGATGGGCATCGGCAGCTTTCACTAATATTCTAGAGGTTTTGGGTCAGAATTTGAATGAATTTCTTGGCAGTTTGATCAATCTTGTTGAGGCCAAAGCGATTCAGTTTCAAAGCTGGCTGTCTACGCAGTTTCAAGAGTGGATTTCTGCTCCGAGTATTGAGCCACTTAGCGAAAAACTGGATTCATTTAGAGGAAAACGCAATTTCTTGCTGGATTATTTATGCCAGGCATTTGTTAATCGTGATGACACTCAGGTTTCGCCGAGCTTAATCGAGGGCGAGGGATTGATCAGAATGTTGCTTGCATCTCAGACTTTCGATCGTGCTGATAAAAGCAAGCCAGTTCCTGATGCTAGCAAGTTGACAAAACTGCTCTTAGGTCAAGGCTTGCAGGGCAATCAAAATGACCAAACTGTTCGTTGTGCAATTAATTTCGACAGATTTGAAACTACCCGAGAAGAGCTAAAAAATACCTTTGCTTGGTTCTGTGCGCTTGATAACGAAGGGTATTATTCATCAGCTTTTGCGTTACTGCATATTGCACAACTCTGCCAAAACAATGCTGATGCATACACTTTAAATGATCGCATCAGCAATTTGGAGTGGATGAAAACATACCAATTCAAGAATCAAGCTGGTGAGACTCAATTCCAGTTTCTGCATCAAGTAGAGGCAGATGAGCTGTTTAAAGCTTCACCTTTCTTCCAAAATGCGGCACTACTTCACAATGTTGATTTTGCCCGCATCGTTAATCTGTATGCCAGCGACGAAGTTGCCGATGATTATCGCTTGAAAAAGGTTCACGAGCTGATTGAACACGGAACTATCCAGGATGCCGAGAAATTTATCAATGAGTTGGCAGGAAATTATGATTATCATGAATATATGCTGACACCTCAGGGTAAAGAAAAACTGAGAGATTTGCTAGATGACTGTCTGGACAGAAATTTAAACTGGAATCCGGTTGTGTCAGCGTTTATCCATGCATTTACGAGCAAGCTTCAGCCACAAAACAAAGCATTGCAACAGAAAGATAATTTACAGCGTTTAGACTTAACGGTAGCACAATATAATCAATACCGTGATATTCCAGTCAAGGATAAAGCTCGTTTTGCCAGAGATGATTATGAGGCATTCAAAGAAGTGCTTGGCTCGTCTGACTCGACGGAATTTTCCAAAAAAATTGCTGAATTATTTGGTAATGGTGCCCCTGTTATTGAGAAGTTGGCGAATTTGCTTGATCAGTTATTATTTAACTATTTACCACTAGGTAATACCTATGCGACGCTAACTGAATTCGCACGAGATCAGCTTGCCACGGCAGATTCAGAAAGAAAGGGATTGTATCCTCGCTTTTTGTTGTCTGAGCTAGCAAGACTGAATAATAAGGCGGATATAACCGATGTTAATTTGGGTCAAGCATTAGGCATGGATATGAAAAAATCCCAAAGTATAGTCAACCTTGAAGATGAGGGAGCGATATTCAGGCATCAACTGTTGAATCAGTTTTCAACTTATTTGCAAAACGCAGCTGAGTTGAAGGGCGATGCGTTTAAAAGCTTGGCTCCTGATATCCAATTAAAGCTGCAAAAGATTGATTTGTTGTTTTCAGCGTATAAAGTGCAAAAAGACCAATATGGTTTTAAAAATCCGCAGCAACATGACCAAGAAATCTTTTCATTGTACAAAGAAGATAGTAATGTTTTTGGATATACCAAGACCTTAAAAGATCAAATTGTTGCTCTCAATTACAATGGCGGCGGTGGTCTGGAGCCACGACAGCGCCAAATGAAAGCGGAGCTTGGTGCGCAGGAATTTCTGAGAGCGATGCGAGCTCGTATATTTGATGAGCTGCAGCAAACCTTGATTGATGATTTGAAACCTTATGAAACCGTTGAGAATGAAGGTACTACTTTAGGGTTTAATAATTACCTTTTGCAAATCAGAGTCAACATTGCCGAGATCAAAGCAGATGACGAAAAGCGCGCAAATGATCGTTTGAGCTCTTGCAAAGCGTTGTTTTTGAGTGTTCAAAATACACTGGGTAAGGAAGGTATTCGTAAGGCAGCAGAACCTTATTCGCATCTCTTCAAGCTTGCTAACCAGGTGGCAACGGTTTCCGATCAGATCAATCTTGTTTCTCCAAATGAACCAGAGGCTGGCCAGCCACGTGCTGCGATATTATTGAGCGAGCTATCACCTATCCTGATGTCTCCGCTGTTTGACAAGTCGTATAGTAACGGCCCACTTACGGTTGAAGATAAAAGTCATTTGAGTGGGTTCTTAAAAAGCTACAGCGACGCCATGTCAGGTTTGTTAACGTTGACTGATGATGCAACTATTGGGGATCAAGCTGTTTTAGTGCGTCAAATGTTGGAAGCCTTTGTTGATATCGTTGCGCTTAACATGAGGGGTATTGACGTTGACAAGCTAAAAGAACTTCTCAACCAACAGTATCCCAATGAAAATACCGTTAAGGCGAAGTATATCCCAATTGAAAAAACAGGTAGCAAGATAGGTGTCAATTACCTCCTTCAGCAAGTTTTTTTCAATATTCAAGCTGATTATGCAGCTAGAAGAGCGAAAGGCAGTAATAAACCTGTTGTCGATCTTCAGAAAGATATTCGTGAACAGCTAGCTCGCTTTTCGATTTCGCAAGGCTGCTATCGTGACATGCAACAAGGGATTGATACGCGTATAAACAAAACCAGAGAGCGGATTTTTGATAAAGAAAGAGATCTGAGAAAATTCAAACATTCCGTTTCAGATGTCGTTGTTGATGAATTGAAAAAAGCTTTAGTGTGGTTAGAGAGTGAATATACCGTCGCAAATCTAGAGAATCTCAGCTATAAACAATTAGTTGAAGCTCACGAGTTGTTAGTTTATTCAAATGAGTTTAATAACTTTAAAGCTTTCTTTGATAACCCCAGAAGTTGGACAGCTGAGAATATCACGCGGATGTTTACTGCCTTACGTAAGATAAAGACGCCTGAGCTGCTTGATTTGATATATCAGCAGTTTGCATCACAATTAGGCTCAACTAATTATGAGCAAGAGAAGAAAGCTAATCCACATTTCATGAGCTACAAGACCTTGCTAAAAGTAGTTGACTTGGTGTTAGTGCCCGATGAGCTTCCCTCAGATGATGATCTGCATATTGCGCTTACCAACACGATTACCATTCGTGACATAGCTGAACAGGAAAGAAAACTTCAAACTGCTTTTGCTCAGTCAGTGGATTTCGAAGTTGAAACCTTGAGCGATTTAATAACCGATTTTCGCAACCGTCTAGGTATTAAAAAAGCGGCAAACGGTAAGGCTATCTATCGCCAGCCGCTGTTAAGTGAAGATGGCTATCGATATGACACACGCAACACGAATGAGATTGCACGGGTGTTTTGTGCTGATCTACTTCAAGCTCAGTTTAATGCTTTCTCAAAGTTGTATTCGACATTGAGTTTGATTGAAAAACGAGGTCAATACTATCAGCAATTAGCGGTACTCAATAATGAGAAAAGAGGCGTTGCTCTGAGTCAATTGTCTTCATTTGAGGATATAGCACAATTTGTAATATCTCTTGAAGCAGGACTTGGCGTGGCACTTCCTAACCTGAGAGATGTGTTGCGTGAGATCGAGAATCCGATTCAAGAAATGCGCAATACGAATAAAGGGGTGCGTGCAGCCACCACTCGAGTTAATTTATCTGAAACAGCGAGAGTGAAAGAAGCAAAACTAGTATTGCAGCAGTTTTTCGAAGATAAAAAACTGACAATAGAAGATGCTTTGGAGGCGGATGAACAAAAAAACAAATTGGAGCCGAACTTCATTGAGTTTTACCAGCACTACCGAGAAATCAGTTCGATCATCAATCAGATAGCTCAGGACAACTTGGAATTACAATCTCGTCAGCTTGCAATTCCAGAGAGTAAAATTAAGCTGTTTGCCAAGAGACCGGATAGTAAAGATATGGATGAAAATTTCCTCTATTTGTATCTTGATGATGACCAACAACTTGTTTATGAATATGCGGATAGAAGTAATTCACAGGCATTTACTGCTGTCGTTGTTAATCAAAAGCAGTTGGGCTTGGAGTATTATCATTCAATTGTGACGGTGTTGCAGGAAGCTCAGCATGAAAATGCGCCTATTCCAGTAATCGATGAGTTTGATGAAAACACCATGCTTGCACTGAGTCAGATTATTCCGTCATATGGTTACTACACGCCAGATAATTGCGAGGGCAAATGGGCATTAGTTACTAATCGTGTTGGTCAGTACGATGCTAACCTTAACTTGGGATTATCGGTATCAGCATGTTTGTCGAACTATCAGGCAAAGACGGCAGAAATTCTGGGTTCAACTAATATGGATGCTTATCTACAGGGTTCTCTCGTTAAAGCGGCTGATAATGAAGATACACTGGACGCTAATGTAGCTTTTACCACGAGGTTAAATGAATTCAAAAACGAGATGAATTCTTCACCTGCAGGAAAAGCGGCGAAAAAAATCGCTATCGAAAAAGAGCTTTCAGGAAAGAATAATATACCAGGGTCTTACTCAAACAGTGTAGGATCAGCAAAATCACAGCCGATAAGCACGCCATTGCAACAAGGATTGGAGCCGGATCGATATAAGGGTGTGAAGGGTGCCGATCCTTCTTTGGCATCGAAACACTTTAATGCTACATTAGCAGACACCGAGAGCCTTGACCAATTAAAAAGCACCTATGCTCAAAATAGTCAACGCCCTTCTGTTGCGAGTTTTGCGCAAAAGCCATCACCAGAAATTGCTGAACAAATCCGTCGCTTGCAAGCTGAGGAAGAACAGCAAAGAAGAGAGGTTGAAGAAGAAGAGCGTGAGGAAGCTGCCAGAAAAGCGATAGAGGATGCAAAAATAGCTGAAGAAAACGCCAGACGAGCTGCAGAAGAAGCGAGTAGATCAGAAGAGGAAAGGAAGCAACTTGAGCGTGAGCAAGAGGAGCGAGTGCTTGCGGAACTAGAGCGTAAACGTTTAGAAGAAAAACGTGAAGCTGACGAGCAAGAAAGGAAAGCAGAAGAGCAAAGACTAAGAGACTTAGAAGAGGCTCGTGCACTGGCTGAAAAAGCAGAGCAGGATGGACTTCTTTTTGAAGACTTTGACAGTGATCGGGAAGAAAGTGATACAGAGGAAGACAAGGATAAGAAAGCGAAGAACAGTAAGGAAGATGAATCAGATTATTCCTCTTACGATGACTATTCTTCTGATGACGACGATGATCAGGATGACAACCTAGGTAAGGGTATTCAATCGAGTGAGCCAGATACTGAGATTACGATTGTGATACCTGCTTCGCAGTCAGATTCAACGCCTTCACAGCCAATGAATGCACAGACACAGTCTGACTTGAACGATAAGGGTGTTGTTCTTAATCCTTCACTGGCATCAAATGCTACGTTTTATGGTAAGAGTAACGTCTTGGCGCAAACAACCACGTTGGCAGATGTACGAAACACCTTCCACAGTCAATCTGTTGTTGGCTCGCAAAAGGATCAGATAAAATCTGAGACTATTGATAAAGTAGCGCTTGCACAAGAAAAAGAGCTACGTGAACGAAAAGAGACTGCAGAAGAGAACAGGAAGCTAATGCGCGAGGAGTTTAATACTAAAAAAACTCAGTTTGAGCTGCTACATGGTGAGTTGCGATACGATGAGTTGAATACGGAATTGACGAAAAAAATCAACGATGCAACATTGATACAAAACTTTGTCTTGGCAGGCGAGTTAACAAACAAACTTAATAGGATAGATGAGTTATCCGAGAGTGTGGACACATTGATTGATGAAGTCGAAGCTTCAGGGATTAACGAGTCATATCTGGAAGAGCTGGACACGATATTGCATGAACTTGAGACAATCAAAAATACGGTGAGTCAAAAAGTGAGTGTACTTCAAGAAGTAGAAAAAACGGGGAAAGATGAAAAAGAGATAAGGAAAGATCAAAGAAGTGACAATTTGAAATCCAAGTCACTGTCTGGAACGCTTTTTGATCATTCTCACGATCACTCCAATGAGATTTCTTTATCGTCAGTTCAGCCTTCTTTGCAGGCTGAGAAACCAAAGGAAAGTGCAACGGTTAAGACTTTATTCAATAAAAAGTCTGTAAAACCAGTGGTGGATAGCAACGACGATGATGATGATACTCAATTTACCTTCTCTGACGATGAGTCAGGTAATGAATCTGAGGATGAACGTGATCAAGAAAAGCGTAATAAGAAGGGTAAAAAATCTGATGATGAAAATTCAAATGGCCCAAAAAAGAATTTTTCATCAGGTAATCACGACACCTCTTCATATTTTAGCAAGACGGCACCAGCACTAAATGGTGAAGGAAACTCAAAGGAGAATTCTTTGATAACCAAGCCTATGGATAGTTGGACTAAGAAGTTTTATTGATATACCCGAAGCGTTTCATATTTAGGGTTTTTGACTTGCTCTTTTCCGCCCTATGAAACGCTTCGGGTATAGATAGGGGTACTGTATTTTCAAATTTTTAAACCTCGTCACTGCATTCCTCAACAATGACGAAAAATAGAGTAAAGGATATAAGTTAAGATGCTTCATACTGAAAAGATGGTTAATTTTGAAAAAAAGAAGGCTCCAAAATCGTTTGGGGAGTACTGGAGGGGCAACGGTTCTCTCCCAGCAAGTAAGAAAGTCACATCATGTGTTTCCCCGGAAACAACAAGCATCGGTTTTTTTCTTCCTGAAGAGAGTACTAAACCATCAACTAGCAAAACTGAAGAAAGTGGAAACAAGTTGAGTGGCACATTTTTTGTTGGGTATCAGCGTGCAACAAACAATTCTTGGAATCCACCGACTTGCGTTTCTGAAGTGAAAAAAACAGAAGAGCCCCTTAAAAGCAAAATTCAGCAAACTGTAGATAGTGATGAAGATATTGATTTATCAAATGTTTTGTTTGATGCTGATGAGGGCCCTTTAAATTTTTCTGACGATGAATCAGCTGATACCGCAACCGCAAAGGATCTTCAAAAAGAGCCTGTTGAAAAAGCGATGTCTCTAGTGGGGTCTAAACCTCGCAAGATAGGAGGGAGCAATATGTTTACGGAGTCGAAATCAACATCGCCAAAAAACATATTGATTGAGTTGGGCTGCAAGCCGCCAGTTTATCAATCAAGGCGTTCCCCTTTCAGCAACATATAGAAAACTTGACCGAAAACAAAACAGCTTGCAATTTGCGCGAGGATCGCGTAACATCGCGAGCCTTCCTCCTTGCTTTATTGCATTGGGTAATAAAGCTGGATAAACCATAAGGAGTTTTTTATGACACACTATGAAATTGTGTTTTTAGTGCATCCTGACCAAAGTGAACAAGTTCCCGGAATGATTGAACGCTATAAAACCTTGATCGAAGGGCACGGCGGCAAAATTGATCGCCTTGAAGATTGGGGTCGTCGTCAATTGGCCTATTCAATTAATAAAATGCATAAAGCGCATTACGTTATGATGAATATTCAATGTAATCAACAAACATTGGATGATTTAACCCATAATTTCCGTTATAACGATGCTGTATTACGTCATCTTATTATTCGCATGAATGAAGTCGTGACTGAGCCATCCATTATGGTTCGCAAAGAAGAGCGTCATGAGCATCATGATGAGCATAATGATTAACTAATTTGGTCTGGAGATTTCAAGATGGCAAGTTTTTCAAGACGCAGCCGTAAAAGCTGCCCATTTGCATCCACGGGTGTAAAGTACATTGATTATAAAGATGTCGCTACGTTAAGAAAGTATATTACTGAAACGGGTGCTATAGTGCCTAGCCGTATCACGGGCGTATCAGCAAAATATCAACGTATGTTAGCGAATGCAATTAAGCTGGCTCGTTTTTTGGCGTTATTGCCTTATACCGATCAACATGATCATTAGTGTCTGAGCTGCTCACAGGATAGCAATGCAAAAGCTAGCGGTTTTTTTGTTAGAAAAAAAATGGTTGTGTTTAGCCCTGATAGTGGCTTTGTATTGCGTTCCTTATGCCAGTTGTTTTGGGGTGCTGTTGGCACTGATGTATACACTGTCGTATGATTTACGAAACAGTGTTTTAGCATTAGCTGCTTTACTTGTTCCTGCGATAGCGCTTGGTTTTTGGCAATATCAGAGTCTGCAGTGGTTTATTCCGCTCAGTATTGTGTTTATTTGGTTTTCTGCATGGATACTGCAGCGATTTCGTTCTTGGAGCGATGTGTTCAATTTCGCTGCTTTGTTTGTCATTGTCCTGATACCGCTGATTTATCTCATCAAACCTGATATACAGTCAACCTGGCTTGTTTTTTGGGCTTGGGTCATGAATTTTATCGGCATGTATGTTCAGTCAATGGACTCACTGGTTTCATCAGCCATACCCTTGTCGATTTCGGGCGAATGGTCGAATTTCATTAGCTATTTGGCTTCTCATCATGTGAATGCTTTCTTAGCTAAAATCAGTACAGGTTTGTTGTTAAGCGGGTACGTGCTTAGTGGGCTTTGTTTACTTATTGTCGCTAGAGCATGGTATCTGTGGTATAAAGAAAGCGGTTCAGTGGCTTTAGAGTTGCGGCAAATTAGGTTGCATATCAGTGCAACTTTGGCGCTGCTGTTGTTGTTGGTAAGTCAGCATTTTAATTTGATTTATCGCCTAGACATGTTATGCGCGCTTAGTATTTTGTTTTTTTTGGCTGGTTTAAGTTTGGTTCACGACTTGGCTCATTGGCGTGGTAAACCCTGGATCGGCCTACTGATAATCTATAGTTTGTTGACCTTCCTGCCGAAGGCAATGAGCGTGTTTTTAATTGTGCTTGCCTGTTTGGACAGCATGATTGATGTAAGAAAGAAATTTAAAGAGGTAATAGACAATGCAAATCATTCTGCTCGAAAAAATTCGTAACTTAGGCGTTTTAGGTGACAAAGTTGACGTCAAACCAGGTTATGGCCGTAATTTTCTGATTCCACAAGGCTTGGCTGTGCCAGCAAACGCTGCAAATCTGAAGGCATTTGAAGCTCGTCGTGCAGACATTGAAGCTGCTGCACATGAGCGCTTGATTGCTGCTCAAAAACGCGCAGAAGTGTTGGAGGGCTTGCTCGTGACAATGGCTGCCCGTGCAGCGGAAGGCAAATTATATGGTTCCTTAACCGTTAGCGATGTTGCAAAAGCGATTACTGGCGCAACAGGTATAGAGGTTGTTAAAAGCGAAGTCCAGATGCCAAACGGACCTATCCGTTATATTGGCGAATATGAATTTGTAGTTGAACTTCATACGGATGTAGAGACAAAAATTAAAGTGGTTGTGAGCGAAGACAAATAGTCAAAAACGCACAAACTTAATGTCATAAGCGTTTACTCTCAGAAAAAGGGTAGTGTGTAGCCCTCATTAGCGTCCAATGGACAAGATTAACGCTTTTCAGTGCAAGCTTTATGAAACTGTAATAGTGAAAATAATGGCACACTAATGAGGGCTACATGCTCGTCATTGCGAGGAGTTTACGACGAAGCAATCCAGAGTAGTCATAAGTGCTAAGATCGTGATTTTACGCCCTTTTTACTGGATTGCTTCGTCGCAAGCTCCTCGCAATGACGAGGTTTTTCCCAAATTTGCGGTTACTCCTAATTTCGCGATAGCAATTATCGTGAAATCTCCTCTTCACGCAGGCTATTAAAAATGACAACAGGATTAGTAAAGTCTTCTAAACGTTCGACTGATCTGAGCGTCGAGCAAGTCAAAATGCCGCCCCAAGCTCTTGAGGCCGAGCAGTCGGTTTTAGGCAGCCTAATGATTGACAACAATGCATGGGAAAGTATTGTTGACAGGATTGAAGAAAAAGATTTCTATCACCGCGAACATCGTCTCATCTTCAAAGCGATTGCTTTCCTCGAACAAAAAAGTCAACCTTTTGATGTTGTGACGTTGACTGAAACGCTCAAATTATTAGGCGAGCTCGAAAATATTGGCGGCGAACTCTATTTATTTGAATTATCACGAAATACTCCAAGTGCGGGTAATATCAAAGCTTATGCAGACATTGTTCATGAGCGTTCAGTTTTACGCCAATTAATTGGCGTTGCGACTGAAATTGCAGATATAGCCTATCATCCTGAGGGGCGCGATAGTCTCAGTCTTTTGGATGAAGCTGAGCGCAAGGTCTTTGAAATTGCTGGTCAGAAGGGGCGCGGATCAGGTCCTCAACGCATTTCCTCTTTTCTAGCCATGGCGAATGAGCGGGCTCAACTTCTTTCTGAAACTAAACAAACAGTCACAGGTCTTGCCACGGGTTATATTGATTTTGACGCGATGACATCAGGCTTGCAGCCAGCCGATTTGGTGATTGTGGCAGGTCGTCCCTCAATGGGTAAGACGACATTTGCAATGAATATCGCCGAAAATGCCGCGATGGTTTGTGATAAACCTGTCTTGATTTTTTCCATGGAAATGCCTGGCGATGCATTAGCCATGCGGATGATGTCATCCCTAGGGCGTATTGAATTACAAAGACTTAGGAAAGGGGATTTAAACGACGGTGACTGGCCCAATATTGCCTCCGTGGTCAGCATGTTGTCTGAACGACCCATGTTTATCGATGATACGCCTGCTTTAACGCCTACTGAGCTACGCGCCAGAGCACGCAGGGTAGCGCGTGAAAATGGACCGCTTGGTTTAATCGTCATCGATTATTTGCAGCTCATGCGAGTGGGTGGTCAAAGTGAAAATCGCACCGCTGAAATTTCAGAAATTTCACGCTCTTTGAAAGCACTGGCTAAAGAATTATCGGTTCCTGTTATTGCCTTATCTCAGCTGAATCGAAGCCTTGAACAACGTGCTGATCGGCGGCCTGTGATGTCAGATTTGCGTGAATCAGGTGCGATTGAGCAAGATGCTGATTTAATTGCTTTTATTTATCGTGATGAAGTATATAACCCCGATACTCGTGATAAAGGGATTGCTGAAATTATTATTGCCAAACAGCGTAATGGCCCTATTGGTAAAGTACATTTGACTTTCCTCGGGCATTTTACTCGCTTTGAAAATGCCGCTGACCAACGACGTTATGGAGGCGAGGAGTGAGTTATACCACGACGGCTCAGATTAACTTAAGTGCATTACAACATAATCTGGCTCGTGTTCGTAACTTGGCTCCCGAGTCGCAGGTGCTGGCGATGGTCAAGGCCAATGCCTATGGTCATGGTTTACTGCCGCTTGCTCATGCTTTGGCAGAGGCTGATACGGATGCGCTGGGTGTTGCAAGGATTCAAGAGGCATTGCAGCTGCGCGCGGCAGGCATTCAAAAAACCATTGTTTTAATGGAGGGTTTTTTTGAACCATGGGAATTGCCAATCATCGCCCAACATAAGCTTGATATTGTGGTTCATCAAATGGAACAGGTACAGGCATTGGTTGCGGCACGCTTAACATCACCAATTCGGGTTTGGCTAAAATTAGATAGCGGTATGCACCGATTAGGGCTGACGCCGGAAAATTTTTTAGCTGCTTACACCGCCTTGCAAGCCAGTAAAAATGTGGACGATTCTATTATTTTGACCACCCATTTTGCTTGCTCAGACGAACTAGATAATCCTGCTACCCCAAAACAAATACAACTTTTTAATGAAATGACTGCTGAGTTACCTGGTCAACGTAGTTTGGCAAATTCAGCGGCGATTATAATGTGGCAAGAGACACATGCTGATTGGGTCAGACCGGGCATTATGCTTTATGGGATCAGTCCGTTTGCGGATAAAACGGGTATAGAGCTGGGTTTATTACCCGTGATGACTTTGCAATCACGCATATTGAGCAAGCATGATTATCGCAAAGGAGAAGCGATCGGTTATGGTGGCGTGTTTGTTTGTCCTGAGACAATGTCAGTTGGGTTAATTGCGACAGGTTATGGTGATGGTTATCCACGTCATATTCCCGCGGAAGGTACGCCTGTATTGGTCAATGGGCAAGTCACGCAGATCATTGCCCGCGTTTCAATGGATATGATCTATGTGGACTTGCGGCCTGTTTTAGATGCCAAGATTGGTGACAGAGTGATTTTGTGGGGTGAAAATTTGCCGATTGAGCGTATTGCACGAGCGGCCAATACCAGTGCCTATGAGTTAGCTTGTAATGTGAGCACGCGGGTGGAGTTTGTTTATCAGGCGTAACACTTTACACCAGTCAAATTCGAGCGTAGACTTTGAATATGACTGATATAAAACGCAACATGGCCTCAAAATTAGAAACTTTACTGGAATTTTTCCCCATTGTTTCTATTGTGGGTGCACGCCAAGTAGGCAAAACAACGTTGGCAAGGCAAATCCGGCCGGACTGGCACTATTTTGATCTTGAAAATCCTTATGATTATGACCGTATCAGTCAGGATCCTGTCTTATTTTTTCAACAATATTCCGATCGAGTCATTATTGATGAGGCGCAGCGTTACCCTGTCCTGTTTCAAGTATTGCGTGGTGTCATTGATCAGCAAAGGAAAAAAAAGGGACGTTTTATTTTAACAGGCTCAAGCAGTCCGCTGCTTCTACAGAATATAACTGAATCACTTGCAGGCCGAATCGCCATTGTAGAACTTGGTACACTTAAAGCTAACGAATATTATCAAGTACCCCTCAGTCCTTTTTATCAATTGTTTGAAAATAAGCTGGATAAAAATTGTTTGCCAACTGGAGTTTCTCTCTTAACCAATGAGCAAATGCACTTAATATGGTTAAAAGGAGGGTATCCAGAGCCGGTATTAAGCAGCAATGCAATGCTTTATCAGCTTTGGATGGAGCAATATTATAATGCTTATATTTCACGTGATATAGCTCAGTTATTTCCACGCTTAAACCAAATGATTTATAACCGTTTTATCTATATGCTTGGAAAATTATCGGGCACGATTATCAACAAAAGTGAACTTGCCAGAGCACTTGAAATTAGTGAAACCAGTGTGCGTGAGTATATTAAAATTGCGAATGGTACGTTTATTTGGCGAAGCTTACCGAGTTTTGAATCAGACTCGATGAAAACGGTAATTAAAATGCCAAAAGGTCATTTGGCTGATACGGGTCTTTTGCACCATGTTTTACGCATTAACTCAACAGATGATCTTTTTCGTGATCCTCAGGTAGGACGCTCATTTGAAAGTTTTGTGGTGGAGGAAATTATTAAGGGATTGCAGGCAACGCTAGCTGTCAATTGGCAACCGTATTACTACCGGACACGTAATGGTGCTGAAATTGATCTTGTTTTGCAGGGTGATTTTGGTATTTTACCGATTGAAATCAAATATGGCGTAGTCACTCCCCGTAAACGTTTAATTGCACTGGACAATTTTATTAAAGAACGAAATTTACCTTTTGGAATAGTGATTAATCAAAGTAAAGAATGTTATTGGTTGACAGAAAATATTATTCAAATTCCTGTTGGGTGGATTTAGCAGAATGAACCAGCACGATGACGTTTCGACAAGCCTTGAAATTCAATGCAGTAATGGCTCGTAGTAGATTCCAACTGCCGTTTTTAGGATAATGTATTTGTGCGCTCGATGTCATTCCGTACGGAAGCCGCGTGCATAGGTGATAGAGTAAACAGCGAGTTGTACGGCTGGAGATACGGAACCCAAGTGGAAATAGTGAAAAAAAACAAATGAGCCTTGGGGCAAACCTTTCAATAGAGATGTTTACAGAGATTTAGTCTGATTTTTTCATGCATCTCCCACTTGGGTTCCGTATCTCAAGTCGTATGAAGCTCACGACTCTTTTCACCTTCAAGCGCGAC
>JABEVJ010000288.1 GCA_013043985.1 Legionellales bacterium
AAACTGCACAATATGAATAACTATTGCTGGTTTTAATCGTTTCTTCTGACGCAAAATACCTGCGTTATAAATTCCGAAAACCCATGTGTGTTGAGTATATATTTTAACGCATAAAGAATATGACAAAGGTAATTGGAAATAAAAGAGGTAACATGATGAATCAGCAATTAGCGCAAGCAGTAAAGTACTGGGATTACATTTCCCCTGTCATTAAACAACCAGGCAATCAAACAGAGTTTGAAGAATTAGTTAGTGAGTTAGATGAGTTGCTTGAAATGGTTGGGGATGATGAGGAGCATCACCTGATCGGATTGGTTGACATTATGAGTAACCTAGTTTCATCGTATGAAGAAGAGCATCTTCCTAAGATACCGACTAAAGGCGTGGATGCGTTAGCGTTTCTTATGCAAACACATAATTTAAGTCAGTCTGATTTGTCTGAAATAGGTAGTCAAGGGGTCGTTTCTGAAATTCTGCATGGTAAACGAGAGCTTAATTTACGTCAGATAAAACTATTAGCCCAAAAGTTTCATGTAGATATTTCAACGTTTGTTGATGACGATTAGTCTGATAGCCACTTTTCATTATGGTGAAAGAGCTATGCGACAACTGGAAACTCTTCTTTTAAATTGAATAATGTGACGCTCCGCATTCAGTCCCGGTATATGCACTTCATGGGCTTGCAAGTTGATTACATCAGTTTGAACGGACGCTATTTCATCAAGAGGATATCGTCCCTTAAAAGCGAGGTAGATGGTTTTTTCATCACTAAGATGTTTTGTACTATCAATAAAACTTCTTAATGAGCTAAATGCGCGAGAGGTGAACACTGCAAAAGATATCTCCGAATGATACTGTTCTACACGTGAATTAATAATGGTTATATTGGAAAGTTTTAAATCCCTGGCCACTTTTTCTAAAAAAAGAGTTCGTTTACCTAAACTGTCGAGTAAAAAAAACTGCTGCAAGGGCCTTGCAATGCCTAATACCAATCCAGGCAAACCTGCGCCTGTTCCTACATCAAGTACGGGTGATGCGTCTCCCAGATAGGGCAGTACTGCGAGAGAATCAAAGAGATGCCTGATGATCATCTCGCTGGGTTCAGTGACGGCAGTTAAATTATAGGTTTTATTCCATTTTTGCAATAAGTTCAAATAGTTGAGAAGACGTTGCTGAGTTTCGCTTGATAAGTCAATGCTCATATCCTGAAGCCCATTTGACAAGAGATGAGCTAGTTTTTCATTAGTCATAAAGATACTCTTAAAAAATCATTTTACAGGTCGCTGTTGCGTAATGTGAAAATGACAACAAATAGGTGAAAGCGCTCGTCATTGCGAGGAGCGAAGCGACGCGGCAATCCAGTAGAAAGAGAGTAAAATCACGATCTTGACATTTATGACTATTCTGGATTGCTTCGTCGTAAACTCCTCGCAATGACGAGCGTTTTTCAATATTTGCTGCTATTTTCAATTACGTGCCAGTGACACTATACTTTTCGCAAAACAGCATAATAAAACCCATCCATCCCTTCCTCGCCAGGTAAAATCTGGCGGCCAATGGTTTGTGCATGTCCCCACGATGAAGACAGTACTTCCTCGTGAGCTGAAGGTTCATTGGCAAGAAAATCTTGTAAAACCAGGGTGTTTTCCTCAGGAAACACCGAACAAGTTGAATAAACCAACTTTCCGCCTGTTTTTAATAGTGGCCAAAGTGCTTTGAGAATGGTCATTTGTTGCTGTTGTAAAACAGCAATATCTTCATCGTAACGTAAAAATTTAATATCAGGATGACGACGAATCACTCCGCTGGCTGAACAGGGAGCATCACATAATATTCGGTCAAAAAGTATGCCATCCCACCAAGTTTCTGGTTCGCAAACATTGCCAGTTTTCAATGTTGCAGTTAACTTTAAGCGTGATAAATTTTCTTGAACTTTTGTTAAACGCAGTTTATCTATATCAACAGCAACCAGCTCTTTAATAGCCCCCTTTTGACACTCAGCAGCGAGTTTCGAAAGGGGGCTAATTAATGGATATTCTTCCAGAATATGACAGGTTTTCCCTCCAGGAGCTGCACATGCATCGAGCACATGGGCATCTGGGGGGCAATCAAGTAAAAAAGCAGCTAATTGCGAGGCTGCATCTTGTACGGAGATATAGCCGTCAGCAAAAAAGGGTAATTGTTCAACCCGATGAGGTGACGCCAGGGTCAAGGCTGAGCTGGCAGGAGCAAGGATATGACTTTCAATGCCTTTACTGGCCAATAAACTTTGGTAATCCTCTCGTGTGATACGATGGGTATTAACACGTAATGTCATTGGGGGGTGCATTTGATTAGCCTGCAAAATGGCTTGCCAATGAGTTGGCCAGGCTTCTCGCAGTCGCTCAATTAACCACAATGGGTGATTATACTCCAGACACAACAGCTCGGCGTGCTCATCCGCGGAAGATTTTTTTTTAGATTTCTTTTTTTTGACGGGTGTTTCTAATGCTTGAGGTTCTCGCAGATATTGGCGCAATACCCCATTTACCAACCCTGTTGCCCAAGGTTTCCCTAATTGTTTAGCAGCATTTACGGTTTCATTTAGAACAATATGGTGCGGTACCGAGAGAAATTTCAGTTGGAACAACCCCACCTGTAATAAATACTGTAAATCAGCTTCTTTTGCTTTGAGAGGCTTGGCCAACAATGAAGCGATGAGTGCATCGATCTCATAATAATGCCGCAATACGCCATAAACAATGGCTTGTACAAGTTGAGGATCGCGCAAACCAGGTTGTGTGGCAAGTTGTGCAGGTAATGCTTGAGAAAGCGAAATGGAATCTTCCAAAACGGCGTGCAGTATCCGAGCTGAAAGCGCACGACTATTCATACGAGTGCCTTGTTGTTGTTCAATAATGTGGGATGACCATTCAAGATATCTGCCACAGACAAAACTTTTTGATTAGGTAATTGCATCATCAAAATGCGTAATATGCCATGACCAGTTGCAATATCAAGACCTTTTTTATCAACATGCAGAATCGTTCCTGGTAATGCGTGCGTTGTTTCAGTTAGCACTACAGTTTGCCAGATTCGCAGGATTTTATCGTCAAGCGTGGTATGGGCGATGGGCCAAGGATTAAAAGCTCTCACTTGCCTGCCAATCGTTTCAGCCGAAGAATACCAGTCAATTTTTGCTTCGTCCTTTTCCAACTTATGGGCATAAGTCGCTTGTGCTTCATCTTGTTTCTCGGCAACCAGATTGCCTTGTTGTAATTTTTCAAGCGCGTCTAATAAAGCGATGGCGCCGATAGAAGCTAATTTATCATGCAGACTGCCACTGGTATCTTCATCAAGAATGGGACAGACGTGTTTATGCAACATGTCACCTGTGTCTAAACCCGCATCCATTTGCATAATGGTAATACCTGTTTCGCTATCTCCGGTCAATACTGCGCGCTGTATTGGTGCCGCACCCCGCCATCTTGGCAAAAGTGATCCATGAACATTAATGCAGCCTAAGCGAGGCAAATCAAGGACTGCCTGGGGTAAAATTAGGCCATAAGCAGCGACAATCATCAAATCAGCTTGAAAAGCAGCTAATTCAGCTTGTGCAGTTGGGTCTCGCAATGTTTTTGGCTGTATAACAGGGATGAGATGTGCAAGCGCAGCTTGTTTTACCGGGCTTGCCAGCAATTTTTGGCCACGTCCAGCAGGTTTGTCCTGTCTGGTATATACCGCCAGAATGGGAAATTCCGCCTCAATTAATGCCAGCAGAATAGTCTCTGCAAATTCCGGGGTTCCAGCAAAAATAATAGAAGGTTTTTTATCAAAATTCATGTCTGACAGGCCATTTTCCGCAATTTTTTGAGCATAATTTGCTTTTTTAGAGGAGAAAGTAGATCAAAATACAACTTTCCATTGAGGTGATCGATTTCATGTTGAATGCAGCGAGAAAATAAGCCTGTCACGTTATCAAGCCTAAATCGTTGCCCTGATAAATCTTGCGCTTCAACACAAATTTCAGCGGCTCGTTCAACCTCACCATAAAGATCAGGCACCGATAGGCAACCTTCTTTCGATTTTTCGAGCCCCGTTTGAGAAAGAATTTTAGGATTAATCAGAATCTGAGGTGAGTTGGCATCTTCAGACACATCAATGACGATGACACGCTGCAATACGCCTACTTGGTTGGCGGCTAAGCCAACACCATCATCGTAATAGAGTGTGTCTAACATGTCATCAACCAGACGCCGTAAATTTTCATCAAAGCGGGTGACCTCAAGCGATATTTTCTGCAGGAGGGGGTTGGGATAGGTAAGAACCGTCATATTTACCATAACAATATTACCCGTTAAAACCCTTCGTCAGTATCAACCAAATCCTGAAACCCTTGCAATTCCTGAGACCGACTTGGGTGACGCAGTTTACGCAACGCCTTTGCTTCAATTTGTCGAATACGTTCACGAGTCACATCAAATTGTTTCCCGACTTCTTCTAGGGTGTGGTCAGTATTCATATCAATGCCAAATCGCATACGCAGCACTTTGGCTTCACGTGCGGTCAATGAAGATAATACGCGTTGCATTGCTTCACGCAGACCCTCGATAGTGGCCGCTTCAAGTGGTGATACAGCCAGATTGTCAACAATAAACTCACCCAAGCTGGTTTCATCATCATCGCCTACAGGCGTTTCCATCGAAATGGGTTCTTTCGCAATTTTTAACACTTTACGGACTTTATCTTCCGGCATGTCAACTCGACGACTCAATTCTTCAGGAGAAGGATCAACCCCTGTTTCTTGTAACATTTGTCGCTGTACACGTGTTAGCTTATGAATGGTTTCAATCATATGAACAGGAATACGAATAGTGCGACCTTGATCAGCAATTGCCCGGGTGATAGCTTGACGAATCCACCAGGTCGCATAAGTTGAAAACTTGTAACCGCGTCGATAATCAAATTTATCAACGGCTTTCATGAGGCCAATATTACCCTCTTGAATGAGGTCTAAAAATTGTAAGCCACGGTTGGTGTATTTTTTCGCAATGGAAATAACCAATCGTAAGTTAGCCTCGATCATTTCTGTTTTTGCACGGCGTGTTTTATCTTCGCCGACGATCATTCCCCTGTTGATTTCCTGAATTTCTGCAATCGTCAAGCCACTGGATGCTTCAATGGCTGCAATTTTCTTTTGAGCTCTTATAATTTCTCGCTTGAATTTTTCAAGTGTAGCAGAATAGGGCTTATCTTCGGCAATGTGTTTGTCAACCCAGGCATAGTTTACTTCGCTGCCACGAAACGATTTGATAAATAACTCACGGGGCATACGAGCTTGTTTAAGGCAAATTGCCATGATTTGCCGTTCTTGTATTCGGATATTTTCCAATAATGTGCGTAATTCTTTGGATATACGATCAAAATGACGTGGAACAAGTTTAAATTTAACAAACTCATCAGCAAGCTCTACTCGTTTTTGTGTGGCTTCTTTGCTATGTTTGCCACCTTTTACTTCACTTGCTACGGCAGCATCATATAAAACTCGGAGCCTATCAAAACGCTCACGCGCCATAACAGGATCAGGACCTGTTTCCAGAGGGCTTGCAGCACCATCTCCACCATCCGCATCGCCTTCTTCTTCACTTTTTTCGCCAATAACTTCATCTTCAACATCAGCAGGAATAGCTGGTTCGACTTCCTCCAAAATGGCATCCACATCCAATGGTAACTCAGTATCTGCAATCACTGGCTCTTCATCAGTAAATCCGATGAGTAAATCACCAATGCGACCATTTTCAGCAACAATGCGCTCAAACTCGTCTAAAATATCGGAAACAATCCTTGGATGCAAAGCCAAGGCTGCAAGAGTCATTTTGAGGCCTTCTTCAATGCGGCGCGCAATGACAATTTCGCCTTGTCTTGTCAAAAGCTCAACAGACCCCATTTCACGCATATACATACGGACAGGATCCGATGTGCGGTGAACTTCAACATGAAAACTCGAAAACTCTTCGGCGGCTTGTGCTGCAACTTCTTCGGCTTCATCAGTACTAACAGCCTCAGCCCACTGCAAAGTATCGGGGTCAGGAATTTGGTCAAGAACTTCAACCCCAATTTTTCGAAGAAACTCAACAAACTCATCATATCGCTCAGTATCGTCGATGATTTCGAGTGGTAATTGATCTCTCAGTTCAGCATGGGTAAGATAGCCTTGCTCTTGTCCTTTGCTGATGATTAATTTTAACTGTTCTTCTACAGACATAATAAAGTCACCGTGTTAGATTAGGGTGTGCAGAAAAAAACATCCTGCGTTAGGAAACGAAGGAGCCGCAATCCGTGTTTTCTTTCCTGAGCGCTCGTGGCGCATTGGCTTTTACTCCAAATGAACAAAATATAGTCTTTAACAGATCCGCAAGATGATTGACATAGTCTCAGTATAAACCAAATTGACGGAAGTTTGGACATTAGGGTCTGTTGACAATTGGTTCTTTAGCTGCAAAAAGAGTGTAATCGGTAAAAATTGGTTCTTGTTTTCGTTAAATAGCTTGCTATTCGCCTCAA
>JABEVJ010000289.1 GCA_013043985.1 Legionellales bacterium
AAACTGCACAATATGAATAACTATTGCTGGTTTTAATCGTTTCTTCTGACGCAAAATACCTGCGTTATAAATTCCGAAAACCCATGTGTGTTGAGTATAACACACCTATTCAACACGCAAGGAAATGAACTATGGCTATCAATATCGGACTTTCGGAAGCACATCGTAAACAATTGGCAGAAGGGTTAGCTCACCTATTGGCTGATTCTTATACGCTTTATCTGAAAACACACAACTTTCATTGGAATGTTGTTGGACCAATGTTTCAAGCATTGCATATACTGTTTGAGAACCAATACACCGAGCTGGCTTTGGCAGTGGACGAAATTGCAGAACGGATTCGTGCATTGGGTTATCCAGCTCCTGGCAGCTATCAACAATTTGCAAAATTGACGGTTATTCAAGAAGAAACGGGCATTCCAAATGCTAAAGAGATGATTAAGCAATTGATCGAGGGCCAAGAGGCGGTAACACGCACAGCACGGGGTATATTTCCGCTTGTTGAAGAAGCAAAAGATCAACCGACGGCGGATCTGTTAACTCGGCGGATGGAAGTTTTCATGAAAAAAATGCATGGATGCTGCGCAGCTTGTTGGAAGAGTAAATGATCCATATCGCTTTATATGAACCAGAAATTCCCCCCAACACAGGGAATGTCATTCGTTTGTGCGCCAATGTAGGCGCACAACTCCACCTCATCGAGCCATTAGGCTTTCGTGTTGATGATGCAAAGTTGCGTCGTGCAGGACTGGATTATCATGATTGGAATCGCATCAAGATGCATCTGAATTTTGCTGCTTTTCTTGAGGGGATGAAAGGTCACCGGATTTTTGCATGTTCCACAAAAGGAACTCGTCTTTATACCGATGTTAGTTTTCAGCCGGATGATGTTTTACTCTTTGGTCCTGAAACTAGAGGGCTGCCTGATTTTGTGCGCAGTTCCTTGCCTGTTGAGCAAATCATCACTATTCCCATGATGCCAAATAATCGAAGCTTGAATCTGTCAAACTCAGTGGCAGTTATTGCTTATGAAGCGTGGCGACAATTGGGTTTTTAAAACAACAACTCTTCATTTGTTTCTACAGCAGCAAGATCGCGATATTGCTCAAGATTTTTAAAATCCCACAAATTTTTATCCATCAACTGGCTTGGTTTAATGGCACTTAAGGCATGAAGCATATTGCTCGGTACCTTGGGATTTTCTTTAGCCAGGTTTTCGATGAGTAATTTAACTCGCATACGCGCGAGATTATCTTGTGAGCCACAAAGGTTACAGGGAATAATAGGAAAATTCTTTTCTTCTTTGTAAGCAATAATATCTTTTTCCTGGCAATATGCCAGAGGACGAATTAAAACGTGTCGTTTGCTATCAGTAAGCAACTTAGGCGGCATGGAGCGAATTTCACCATTATAAAAAACAGACATCAATAAAGTGCGAATTAAAT
This sequence comes from Legionellales bacterium, assembly GCA_013043985.1. Taxonomy (GTDB): domain Bacteria; phylum Pseudomonadota; class Gammaproteobacteria; order UBA1113; family UBA1113; genus JABEVJ01. The sequence continues at coordinate 1,446 of JABEVJ010000289.1, forward strand.
CATCACGATGATGGCCAAGAGCAATTTTGGTGAAACCATGTTCTTCGGCATAACTATAAATAATACCCCGTCGTAATCGTGAGCATAAACCACAATAGGTATGATCTTCAGGAATTTTTTCCTTAACAATGCTGTACGTATCCTGATAATGAATAGTAAATGGAATGTCGCGATCAGTAAGCCATTGGCGCAAACCGGTATCATCCCAGCCAGGTTGGCCTTGATCAAGCGTAAATGCATGTAAGGTAAAATTGACTTTCGCACGTTTTCGCAAGTTTTCTAACATGCAAAGCATGGTAAAGGAATCCTTGCCGCCTGACAGGCAAACCATTACTCGATCACCATGTTGAATCATGTTGTAATCAGCAATGGCTTTACCAGTATAGTGCCGTAATTTTTTTTCAATTTTGGAAGTTACAACTTTCTTTTTTTGAGGAGTTGCGACATCTCTTTCTAAGGTTAAGTGCATAAGAAATCCTTGCCAATTGTCAATAGATGCTAAGGCTTGTCATTTTCTTGAATAAGGTTGATCGCATCACGTTGAGTTAACATTGGAATATGCCCTTTAATAGGATAAGCAATTGTTTCTCGTTCACAAACAAGTTGATCATACCCCTCTCGTTTGTGTAATGTACCTTTGCATAATGGGCAAATATACTCAATGACGACAGGTTTTGTTAATCGTGCATTGCGCTTTTTTCTGAGTACATAGAGACGCCAGACTGAAACATGCGGTAAAAGATCAGTATAATTGACTAATTCAAAACCAGCCGTTTCAAATTCTTGCAGTAACAATTCATGTGGAAGCATGAATTTGTTGTATTCTTTTTGAGGATCGCGAAATGCTTGTTTTTTTAGCCGATTTTCACCCTTATAACCTGTTTTCTCAACCCAAGCTGAAATACAGACTGTATCAGCCGTGACTCTCGCGAGTTCGCGCAATAATTGCAAGCGATCATCAGGGTTATTAATGTGATGGATAAAGCGCATACAAAAAATACTTTCAAAGGAATCATTAGGGAAAGGCAAGTTGAATGCAGAAGCGATACTCGCATCCATATTCGAGGTTAAATCTGCAGAGCGCTTTTCAAGCCCGACTTCGAGCATCGCTATATTAAAGTCAGATACATATAATTTTGTGGATGGATTATGTTTGAGCACTTCCCAAAACCGACCAGTACCGCAAGGAATATCCAGTATTTTTGTTGGATATCCGGCAGCAGCCAGTGCACGTTTGGCCATTTTTTGCTCGAACCAGTTGATCAAGCGTTTGCGAGGACTTTTGTAATAACGGTAGAAATATCCAACGGCCCGATCATAGTCATATTTATTTGCAAAACGAGTTTGTTCAGATTTTATGCGACTTGGTTGCATGGAATTACCTTTTTGAGTGAAATATCCAAAACATGTGGGTTTATGGTTTTTGCAATAACTATACTCACCGCGATTGAGATCGCGGAGACTATACCCATCGCACTTCAAGATGCGAAGTTTGCATCGCGTTTAGTCGACGATGCAAACTTCGCATCTTAAAGTGCAATGGGTATATACCCGTAGCATTCCATATTTCGGGTATATACCCGAAACGTCACATATTTAAGGGGAGCTGACAAAAAATAGCAAGTCAGAAACCCCTAAATATGAGACGTTCCGGGTATATTGAGCAAATCGCTTACTTAAGAATTAAAGTAAACCGTAAATTTTTAATTTTTTACGTAATGTTCCGCGACTTAAACCCATAATCTTAGCAGTACGTGATTGATTATGACCTGTATAAGCCATAACAGCCAATAATAATGGCAATTCAACCTGTTCCAAAAACATATCGTAAAGATTGGATGGTTCTTCACCACCTAACTGCGATATATAGTTATCCCATGCGCGTTTTACTGCTTCGCGTAATGGGGTGTCTTGAGCGACTAACGATGTAGCCTCTTTATTCACAACTGCTGTGTTCATGCTTCTCACCTTCTCAAAAAAATATTATCTTTTGGATAAAAAACAGGCAAGTCAAGCAAAGAAGGGGTTACCATCCCTGCAACGTGATGTCTCAGTCAGATATAGTTATAACTGCATTACTCCAGCACCTTGTCAAATTTCAATTTTAAGCTTTGTTGCAAGCTCGCTCGGCAGCGTTCATGTATTCTATATACACTTCCTCACCTCCCTCGCTTGCGCCTAGTGCTCTGTCAACTTTCGATCTTAGGGTTTGTTGCAAGCTCGCTCGGCATCGGTCAT
>JABEVJ010000290.1 GCA_013043985.1 Legionellales bacterium
AACTCCTCGCAATGACGAGCGTTTTTCCATATTTACTATCATTTCCACATTACGTGACAGCTACAAATTATGTGTCGATACCTCAGGGTATATACCCATCGTACTTCAAGATGCGAAGTACAATGGGTATAGCATAGATGACAGAATTTTGCGAGAATGGTTCAGGTAACAGTAAAACCGAGACACGATGATGAAAAAATGTGATGACAAAACCTCCACTTGTGACAAGGAAGAACTACGTCCAATTATAATCGCAACCAATTTGTTCAAGCAGTATCATGGTAGCCCAACACAGGCCTTGCAAGGACTTAATTTATCGGTGAAGGAAGGTGAGTTTTTTGGCTTGCTCGGGCCAAATGGCAGTGGCAAAACTACAACAATTTCTATTTTATGCGGTTTGATCTCTCAAACCAGTGGTGACGTCGAGATAGCCGGGAAACATATTCCGGGTCATCTTAATGCAATTAAACCCTTGATTGGTTTGGTGCCGCAAGATATTGCTCTCTATCCAACTCTGACATTTGTTGAAAATTTGCGGTTTCTGGGTCAGCTCTATGGTTTACCGTCAAGTTTACTGCGAGAACGTATTGATCAGTGTATCGAGATTGCGGGTCTTAAAAATTTTACGAAAAAAGCGATTAAAACTTTCTCGGGCGGCATGAAGCGCAGAGCCAACTTAGCTGCAGGCTTGCTTCACCAGCCGCGTATTCTTTTCTTAGACGAACCAACTGTCAATGTCGATCCACAATCGCGAAACGTTATTTTTGAAATTCTGCAAAAACTGAATGAAAAAGGAACAACCATTATCTATAGTACGCATTATCTGGAGGAAGCACAGCAACTTTGTCATCGAGTTGCCATCATAGAGCAAGGACGAAGCCTTTGTCAGGATACGCCGCAAAATTTAATTAATAATACAGCTGGCAGCCGTGATTTGGGTGATGTCTTTATTACATTAACAGGTAGACACTTACGAGATTGATTTTATGAAAATACTGGCAACAATGAAAAAAGAATGGTTACTCCTCTGGCGTGATAAAATCGGTCTGGTGATTCTTTTTATTCTGCCGATGTGCCTGGTGTTGTTTATTAGCTTGACCTCAACAGTTGAAGGCAATAATCCCAGTGAAAAACTGGATGTGCTGTTTCTGAATGCTGATCAGGGGGCGATAGGTACGGGTTTTAAAAAAGCGCTGGATAAAGTTGATTTGTTTAAGATAATAGAAGAGCCAGATAGCCGTATTGCGTTAAGTAAAATCAAGTCGGATGTTTTGAATGGCCGCAATAAGGTTGCCATCGTTATTCCCGCTGATACCACCAAAAATCTAAGTACTTCGCTTGAAAAACAATTACGCGGCTCTCGTGAACATCAATCCCCAAAAGAGAGTATTCAACTATTTTTGGATCCGGGTTTGCCGATAGAAATCAAAAACAGTGTGACTACAGCGTTAAGCCTTATTTCTGCTGATATTACTTCTGCAACGCTAGCGCAACTGCTTAGTCAAACCATTCACCAACCTAATCTGAAATTAAATTATGATTTACTTCACTTTGATACCACTTATCTAAGTCTGGCAGATCATGTTGCCGCACCCAATAGTGTGCAATACAACGTTCCAGCGTGGACTTTATTTGGCATGTTTTTCATTGTTATTCCGGTGGCTGGCGGGATGGTTAGAGAACGGGAGCTGGGATTGTTTCAACGGTTGGAGATTGCGCCAGTTTGGCATCTTAATTTATTACTAGGGCGGATATTGGCGTTTGTGGCTTTGAATCTGGTTCAGTTATGGCTAATGCTGGCAGTCGGGGTGTATATTTTACCCATGTTTGGTTTGCCTGTGCTTGAAGTAGCCAATCATATTGGTATTATTTTTATTACCGGGATTTGTGCTTCTTTGGCAGCAACGGGTTTTGGCTTGTTGATTGGTACATGGGCAGAAACTTATGAACAAGCAACGGTGTTGGCACCTTTTGTTATTGTGATTGCTGCTGCTATCGGTGGTATCATGGCACCAGTGGATTTGATGCCACATGCTTTGCAAAGCATCAGCGGTCTTTCGCCTTTAAATTGGGCTCAAACGGCATTTGTTGATATTTTTGTACGAGATGCTAATTTGCATCAAATTATGCCAGAGCTCGCTAAGTTAGTCTTGTTTTTCGTGGCAATGTTGCTGTTGTCTTTGAGTAAAGCGGTTCATTTTGCAGGCTTAATCAAGGGTTATATTTCAAGGAGGGAGTAATTTGAAAGGATGCTTTACAAGACTGGAAATTGCACAAGCCTTTTTTCAACGGCTTTTTTAATACATGCTAAAATTATCTTATTCATGATATATGCCACAAGTAATAGTTTGTTAATTTTATTTTGATAAAATAGTGCCTTTGTAAAACAACAAGGGAAGCTTTAGAGATGATAGCTGAAGATAAAATATTAATAGTTAACTTGGAGCCGTATATTGAAAGATACGTTGATATTAATTTCCTTGATCGAGAACAAGCATTAAAGATTCAATCAGCCTTTTTTTCCAATATGAGAATTCAAAGTGTTTTGCAAGAAGATAAAATTTATGAATTGGCAAAGAATCAAAAAATAACGATAAATGATGTAGCAGAGTGTCAATATGATGCACTAGAAGAGTTATGTGAAAATGAGCTGATATTTGAACAAGTTAAAAATGGTCAATTAACTCTCGGAATTGCCAATTGTCCTTATATGCAGTTTTATATCGATAATAAGCTACTGACAATTCGACAAATTAATAACCAAAAGCATCTCTTCGATCATGAGGCTAGAGAGTATAACGACAAACGCTCTAAAATACATGAATGTTACCGCATAGAAAATTTAAAAACTCTTCTGAGGCATAGTCCAGATTTAATGTTTGATGTTTCTCGTTTATTATGGGGACAATCACGACTTGCTGTATTTCATGCTCTGACGGATGAAAATATATTTAACAAAATAGCGCAAGAAACAATTACACTCGAGCTTGCATATGTTACCCAGAAATATGTTGATGTTAACCCCCAAATCTTGACTGCTGAGCAGGCAGGGCAATTGACCTCTATTCAAATGAAATATTTGGAAACTGAGCGTATTGTTCATTTGATTGAAAATGGAATTATCACAGTAGACGAAGCAATCCAGCTACGAGAGGCTCAGTATGAGCTCCTTGTTAAAAATGATCACGCCTATAATTTCTTTTTAAATGGAGAGCTTACTCTTGCTGCGCTTGAAGATGACAATATTCAACAAATTCACCATATTGCTCAAGTCAATCAAATTGAGCCTGATCAACTTAATTATGCGCAAAGTGCTCATAATGCCAGCGTTCATGAATCTGTTTCTTTGTCCGTTAAAAAATTATATAGCCGTTATGGTCATAAAATTGAAGAGAATCATAATTCGAAAGACAAATTAAGCGAAGTCAATAATGATGACACTAAACTTGAAGAAGTTATAAAACGTTTCGAGATGTATATAACAGAAAATATGGAAGATTTGCGCACAAATTGTGAAAAATTGTACGCTGACCTTCAAGAAGGTGCAGGAAAAGATAATTTTTTAGATCAACCCAAAGTAAGTCATTTAACCAAGCTACTCGATTTTTATGAAAAATGTGAAACTGGGTTACGTGGTTTCCAGAGAGTTACAGCAGCTAATTATAAATATACAGATAAAGGATCACAAATTTCAACCCGTCAACTTTTAGCATTGTTTTTTTTAGCCATATCGGACGAGGCAAATTGCGAGTTAGCAGGAGATAAAATTTTTGAACTAATTATCGATACGCTTTATGAAGCTCAGTGTGGTTATAATCTTGATGCAAAAGGGGTGCATGACGGAGGTGATGACTCTCCGGTTTGCACAGGGGGAACATTGAAGGAGCACACGAAGTGCGACGCCCCCCGAGTAGCCGCAGGGCCGGGTGTTGAGCCGTCTAGGCGAAATACAAGGCAACCGACACGGCGTTGAGCCA
>JABEVJ010000291.1 GCA_013043985.1 Legionellales bacterium
CCTTAATTACGTGATAGCAGCTAACCTATTAAAATTTAACGTTTTTTTCTCAATTTATGTGTCGATACCTCAGGGTATATACCCCAAAAAGAATGAACATGATATTATCACAGTAGATCTTTATTTGCACTAAAAAAGTGACGCTTGCCTCTTTGAGCATTTCTTATAACCCACATACCCTAATAAAAATAGCACAAGAGGATAAACAGCCATCCAACCCGAAGATACCAGGGCAAACCCTAGAGCTAAAATAATGGTCAAAGCAAAAATCTTCGATTGAATATTTTTTTTATATTTAAAATACGAAAGGACACAAATAAAATAAATAAAAATAAAATTAGTACTAACCATGTAAATTGCTAATTTCAAAAAATCAGGAAATAACATAAACAAAAAAATTGAACTAAAGAAAATACAACCCAATAATAAAATAGCTCTATAGGGAATAAACTTATCATTTAATTCTGAAAAATAGGATGGTAAAATATTTTGTTTCGCACTGCTGAAAATTAATCGTGATATGCCCCATATCCAACTGTTAAAATTAATCTGTACCGATAAAAAAGCAAAGAGAGTGACGATAAATGTAAGGAAAATACCTTTGCCTGAAGCTTCTGCTAATTGATAAAGCCCTATCATGGGATTAACTGCTTCTGTTTGTGCAACATTAGCATAACTCCAGGACAATAACATATAAAGAAGTCCACAAACAATTAAAGCAATAACCATGCTCCATTTAAAATCTTTTTGTGGATTTTTAAATTCACCAGCCATAAATGTTAAATTTTCAAACCCTGAATAAGCCCAAAATGCAACAACCATACCTGGCAATAAAACTGAAATTTGCGTCGGGAATGCAAAAACGTTTCGCGTTATGTCTCCTTCTTGAAACGTCAAAGTGAAAATGGCAATAGCGGTAGCAAGCAAGGCTAAGGAAATAAACATCTGAATATGGGAGTTGGCACGAATACCACGTAAATTACTGATTATACCAAGAAAAACAATCATCATTGCTGTTATATATTGTATCCCATAGCCAATATGAAAAAAGCTTTTGACATAATCACCAACAATCAAGGCTGAGGCTGGCATACCAAGACTGACCGATCCTAAAAACAGCACCGGAACAGTGGCTCCAATGTTTTCTCCCAATCCGATTGAGATAAACCCCTGCACGCCGCTACAATCAGGCACAGATTTTACCATATCAATAAAAATATAGAGCAAGGGCAAACATAATAATGTGGTAATCAACCAAACATAAAGTATATTTGAGCCTGCTGTTGCATAAATCAAGGAGGGTAAAAAAAGAATTCCAGAACCCATTATCGAACCGATGGACAGGAAAATGCCATCTTTTAGCGTCAATTGTCGTTTGAGCGTTTTCAAAGAAATCTATTCCTTTTGATCAAATAGGAGTAATTCTGCATTTTCCAATCCCGTCAACTGGATTTTTTTTTCATTTTGAATACCAGCACCATCACCTGGCGATAATTCTTGGCCGTTTAACTGAATTTTACCTTTTATGAGTTGTAGCCAGCCACATCGGTCTGATTCAAATTTGTATTCAATGCGCTGGCCTTGCATTAAATTGGCTTTATAGAGTTTAACATCTTGATGAATAATGACGGTGTGCTCACCACCCTGGCGGGCGCCTATTAAAATTAACTCATTTTGTACGCTCGGAAGAGCTTTTTGTTCATACTCGGGTTTAATATTTTTTTGTTCCGGGATAAGCCAGATTTGCAAAAAATGAACTTTTTCCGTTTTAGAAGGATTAAATTCACTGTGCTCAACGCCTATTCCTGCCGACATGCGTTGAATTTCACCTTGATGAATTACTGAGCCCGTTCCCATACTGTCTTTATGCGCTAATGCACCTTCTATCACATAGGAAATAATTTCCATATTTTGATGTGGATGCTTTCCAAATCCGTTATCCGGCTCTACGGTATCTTCGTTAATCACACGCAGATGTTTAAAACCCATTTGGGCTGGATCATAATAATCGGCAAAGGAAAAGGTATGAAAGCTTGTCAGCCAATTGGTTTGGGTACAGCCTCTTGCTCTGGCTTTTCGAATTGAAATCATTTCTGTTCTCCTTTTTTAAAAGAATATAACAAAAACATTGATCATTCAAATATATTTTTTTGATGTATGATAGAGAATTGCAATCTCAATCGAGGAGATTGATTTAGATTTTGTGAAATGGGGATTAAATATTTAAAAAAGCATCTAAAACCTCAACATATTTTTCAGGACATTCAATGTGTGGCAAGTGTCCGCAGTTTTCAAAACAATAATAGGAGGCCTGAGGAATGGTCTGTGCAAGCTGCTCTGCCAATCTTGGTGGTAAAATAATATCCTGGTCTGAACCTAAAACCAGCGTTGGTACCGCAATTTTGCCTGCCCAATGGCGAGAATCAAAACTAATAAGCGCATGATATTGCGCTTCATAGCCTGTAATCGTAAACGGATAAGGATTGGATAAAGCTGTCTGAATAAGTTCAGCCAATTTTCCTGGTATGTTTAAAAAACCAGCAGAAAAAACCCAGGCACGTGAAGCGTGAATAATTGCCTCAATCGGTGCATTAGCTTTGAGAAGCTCAAGTTGAGCTGCTGCATAAATACGAAAACAGCTGTTGCTAAACATGGCAGAGTTACTGATCACCGCAGCTTGTACTAATTCAGGATATTGATAAGCCAAAACTTGCACAATATAACCCCCCATTGAATTTCCAATAAAAGTTGCTTTTGGAATAGCCAATTTTTTACACAGTTCAGCCACATCGCTGGCCATTTGTTCTATACTGTAGGGGCCTTTTGGCACATCCGTTTGCCCAGCTCCTCGATTATCAAATAAAATAACTTGATATTTTTTAGCCAACTTTTTGGTAATCTCTTGCCAGGGTAAATTATCTGCGCTAAATCCCGCAATAAAAACAAGTGGCTGACCTTGTCCGTGTATTTCATAATACATAGAAATATCGTTTACTTTAATTTTAGGCATGATAGCTATCTCGGTTTGAAAAAAATTAAGTATATAGTCTCCGCACTTGAAATTCCAATAGAGCGCTTGAAGCAGCTTGCTTTTTAATCTGCATTCAGTTACTACTAATAGCTAATACTTATGGAGGAGATTTTTATGATAAAGAAATTGGGTGTTTATACTGGTTTGTGTTTGCTCACATTGCCTATTCTATCCTTTGCCAGCCTAAGTGCTCCAGCCACTGATTCAGATATCGCTCAAAGTGGTTTTTTTCTTGGGCTAGGTGGAAGTTATAATTCAGTCAACGTCAGCCAAAGCATGAACGGTACCGGGATATCAAATATCTACAGCGGCTCGACATTGGTGGCGTATGGCGATGCAATAGGACCGATGGCTCCCTATAATGATACTCAATCTACCTTTGCTCCTGAAGCACAAATCGGCTATTTCAGCCATTTTAATGACAGCGATTACATGTGGGGTGTAAAATATTTCTATCAATATTTAGGCGCAACTTCAACCAGTGGCAATATTGACGCTCCTCAGACCGGAACATTTACCGAGGTAGGCAGTCCTTCAAGCACTTTTACTGGTAATGCAGATGCCGAGTCTACTCAACTGAAAACAACTAATGAAATGGCTTTAATGCCTTTTATTGGACACTCATTCAAGCATAGTTTTGTTTATCTAGGAGCGGGGCCTGCACTTTTTGAAACGCAAACAAAACTCAATGATCTACACTGTTTTGCCGATATCAATGGAAGTCATAGCGATATTGGTGGTGCGCCTATTAATTTTTCTAATGATCAATGGGTATGGGGAGGAGCAGCTCAAATTGGTTTGACTTACTTCCTTGATCCTACATGGTTTGTCGATTTCAATTATACCTATGCTCGCTCTGTGGATTATGATACTAACGATTCAGCAGCTTTTGCGAGTACATTTAGTGGATATAATAATTCTGGCACGGTAGATATTGTTGCTTCTCAGCATACAACTGTTCAGACTTTTGCGATTTCTATTAATAAGGTATTTGCCTAAACTATAAAAAGTTTTTGAGAAACTCTGGAATACGCTCCTCTAGCCAATAATGCGGGCGGCCGGGAAAATTACCTGAAATAAAACCCACATGGCCGCCTTTTTCAACAAGTTCTAATTGAATTTTTCCAGATAATTCTGTTGCTAATGGTAAAGCATCGAATGGAACGAAAGGATCATCCTTGGCTTGCAAGAGTAAAGTGGGTACATCAATCGCACGCAAAAATTGCCGACTACTTGATTGCGTGTAATATTCTTTTGCATCAGCAAATCCATGCAACGGTGCTGTCACATAATTATCAAAATCATATAACGAATGTAATTGACGAAAATCGGGTAATGGAATACTGGAGGGGGTTAATTCAAATTTATCCTGCATTTTTCTTCGTAATGCACTTAATAAATGTTGCTGATAAATACGCGAAAAGCCTGTTGAAATTTTCGTTACACATTTTTCTAACTCAAAAGGGGTAGAAACAGCGACGCTTGCGCACAAAATATTATGCTGCCCTGTTTCGCCCAACCATTTTAATAACATATTCGCCCCTAAAGAAAATCCAATCGCTGCGATTGGTTGTAGAGGGAAGCGCTGATGCAACAGATTGACTACATAAGCCAAATCTTCTGTCTCGCCGGAATGATAGGCAATTGGCAAGCGATTATGTTCACCGCTGCAACCACGAAAATGCATGAATACCCCGCGCCAACCATTACGATGAATGGCCTGCAACATTCCTTTGGCATAATGAGATGAAATGGAGCCCTCCAACCCATGTAAAATCAGCACAATGGGTCGATCGTCATCTTGGGTATAATCCAAATCAATGAAATCAGCATCAGGTAATTCTAATCGTTCTCGCGCTAGTTTTAAGTTTTTTATATGGCGTTTACAAATGACGGGAAATAGGGTTTGCAAATGGGGATTACGTAGCCACCAGGCTGGTTTAAAGGTTAAGGTATCGTGCTTTATCGTGCTCATGTTGTTACTTGATTCCTTGTATACCCCTGTCGCGTAATTGGAAATGTTCACAAATACGTGAAAAACGCTTGTCATTGCGAGGAGTTTACGACGAAGCAATCCAGATAGAAAAAGTGTAAAACCACGATTTCGTCATTTATGGCAACTCTGGATTGCTTCGTCGTAAACTCCTCGCAATGACGAGCGTGTTTGAGCTTCGGTGCTAAAATCTTAATTACATGATAGCAGCTAATCTATTAAAAATAGACAATTTTTTTTCAATTTTTGTGTCGATTCCTCAGACTATACCCAAGATACTTCAAAATGCTAAGTTTATGACGCCGTTATTTTATGTCAGGTAATATTATAAAAACGAGCAATAGTTACTCATATTGTGAAG
>JABEVJ010000028.1 GCA_013043985.1 Legionellales bacterium
AACTGCACAATATGAATAACTATTGCTGGTTTTAATCGTTTCTTCTGACGCAAAATAGCTGCGTTATAAATTCCGAAAACTCATGTGTGTTGAGTATAGCAAAGAGATTAACAACGTAAGGTAAAAAATGATGAGTACTATCGATCGAATAAAAGCATCTATTGAAAATAATGCTATTATTATTTTCATGAAGGGCACGCCTGATTTCCCGCAATGTGGTTTTTCAGCTCGAACTGTACAGGCTCTTAAAGCTTGTGGTGCTGAGTTTGCGCATGTTGATGTGCTAGCCAATCCTGATATCCGCGCCGAGTTGCCAGCTTATGCAAATTGGCCAACATTTCCGCAAGTTTATATTAATGGTGAGTTGGTTGGTGGATGTGACATCGTGATGGAGTTGTTCGAATCAGGTGAATTACAATCCATGATTGACGCTGTCACTCATGGATAGGAGTGAGTTATATACGCTACCGCGGTGAGTATACACCTCGCAGTTGCAGCTGTGCCTTATAAAATTTCAATTCCGAGGAGTATAGTGTGAAAAAAGGGCGTTTATCAGTTGTTTTGCTCGCTGCTTTGATGTGGTCAGTGTTGTCAAATGCAACACCCCATAATCATACCAAAGCGGTAAAAAAAGCGGTACCAGCAACAGTAGCGCCAGTAAGTCTTACACCAGCCAGCGTTCCGCCAACGACCGCCGCACAGATTAACTATGTGGTCGAGCAGGGCGGAACCAGCACTATTGGCGTGATGATAAAAAACCTCTCAACAGGGCAAATACTTTATCAAAGCAATATTAATCAACCCTTGGTGCCAGCAAGTAATTTAAAAGTGTTTACAGCGACCGCTGCACTTGAATATTTAACGCCCAATTTCCAATACAAAACCTATATTGCAAGCGCGACCCCAGCCATTGTGAATGGTGTTTTTCATGGTGATTTGTATTTGGTTTTTTCGGGTGACCCCAGCTTAACTCGTCAAGATATTAATGATTTGTTTGCACAATTAAAACAGCAAGGTATAGGACGGATTATCGGTCACATTTACCTAGATGATACTTTGTTTGACCATGATGCTAGTGTGCCAGATGCTTTGGCTGAAGATGCCAGCTATTGCTTTTCTGCGCCAGTATTTGCGGATAATCTCGATCATAATTGTATTGGAATAACCGCGAAACCCTCGTTGCGCGTTGGTGCGCCTGCTCTTGTGAGTTTGATTCAGCAGCCTAATTCAATGAACTTGATCAACCAAATCACCACGGCATCACGTAAAAGCTGTAATATTGTTGCAACCCCAAGTGCTAATAATAGTTATCTATTGACGGGTTGTATTTCATCGCGAGCTAAAGCGCAGTATTTTAGCGTTCCTGCTCAAAATATGCGTGTATATTCAATGGGTGTCGTTCAAATTGCTTTAAAACAAGCCAATATTAGCTTGGCTGGACAAATTTTATTTGGAAAAAAATCGATACATATGCAAGTAATGGCTTCTCACCAATCTGATCCTTTGCCAGTGCTGTTGAAACATATGCTGAAAGAGTCAGATAATTTATATGCAAATTCGATTGTTAAGACAGTGGGTGCCTACTATTCTAAACGCCAGGGAACGTGGCAAACAGGAACAAGTGCCGTTATGTCAATATTAACGAAATATAATCAAGTTGATTTTACCTCAGCAAATTTAGTTGATGGGGCGGGTCTTTCGCGCCTTAATGTGATAACGCCCGCACAAATGTTACAAGTATTGACAACGGTTTATCAAAAACCGGCTATTTTTGCAGCATTAATGCAGGCATTACCAATAGCGGGTGTTGATGGAACCTTAAAGTCACGATTAACGGATGCAGCATACCGAAATAACGTTCATGCTAAAACAGGTACAATGAGTGATGTTTCCTCGTTGTCGGGTTATCTTCAAAATCGTTCCAAGCAAACGATTGCCTTTGCGATTATGATCAATGATAACAGTCCACATCCGGCAAAATATCGAAAAATTGAAGATACTATTTGTAAGATTTTGATTTTATCAAAATGAGACTATAAACTCGAATTTTTCAGGATCAAGAATATCGCTATTGGAAAATTCAACTTTGTCTCTCGTACAAAAGCACCGCCAGGTTTGCTGATTTGGATTAGGCACTTTTTTTGCAAACGCATAGGGAGAAATGACACCAATATTGACGCCACTGGCAGTATCACGAGCTGAAAAATAATAAAAAATATCAATACCATGTTGCCGCATCATTTTGCCTAGTTTTTGAGAGTGCTCATAATTTTGAGGGGAAGAAATTTTATCTTTATAGTGGAGAAACGGTATTTTAGTAAGATCAAGTCCATTAGTAGAATGGATATCGACTGAAAATGCTGTAAATATAAGTTCCAAAAAATCAATTTTGGCCTCACTATCATGTAAAAAACGTAATCGATAATAACCGACTTCAGATAAAGCTGTTTTAACAGTCCATGAGCCATACCATATTCCGCGCTGATTTTCCGTGCCAAAGCGTGAACCATATTTAAGCGGTGGATAACGAAAAGGGGTTGCAAGCAGATAATGATATTCTGTTTCTGCGGCCAACAGAGATGGTTTAGCCGCTTCTATCAGCTGTTCAAGTACCTCATGTTCGGCTATTGAGTCAACTAACGAGCGGGTTGTTGATTGCATCTGATTTTCAACCACTCGCCATGCATTGCATGTCAATGGAGCGATATACTTTGTTGCGTCACAGAGCGCCCAGATATTAGACCTCTTCGGAAACTTTACTGCTGAGGTCAAAAGCTGCGTTGCTTCGGTGCTCGAATCCTCATGTACTTGCGTGTACACTCCGGTTCTGTGCTCCGATGCGCCTTGCTTTTGACTCTCAGCAGCGAGTTTCCGAGGAGGTCTATTCACGACTGTCCTCTCATTGCATCTAAATAACGAATCGTCTGTACTAAACCCTCAATATGTTTAATGTGCTCGATGGGAGGTTCCAGGAAATAATGATTGTCGGCTCGCAACCATAATTGTGCTTTGGCATCATCGCCTACCAAGGCATTTAAACTGCGATATAAGCGAATCAACAACAAACTAAGTTCGCCTGTTTTTGAGGTGGGAGTAATTTGTCGTTGACCAGCATACAGACGACTGATTGATGCTTCACTCTCGCCCAGAATTTGAGCTAATTCTTTTTGAGATATCTGAACGGCCTGGGCTAAACGCAGTAAAGCCTTAGTCAATACAGATGCAGAGTCGATAGCTTGTTTGGCTTGGTAATGCATGGTAACTCCTTGCGAGCATGTTTCATTTGAAATTATAATGTATAATTATTGCAAATGCAAGCAATGAGGTCTTTTGAATGATGTACGTTGGGTATAGAGGTTAAAGTATTTATCAAATCTTCCTCAAGAAAATCAGCAAGATTTTTTGTACTTTCCTGCTGATTTTCAAACAGGAAGACTTTACCATCACGTTGCACATCAATCTCAAAAGCAGTTGGGATTAAAAATTTATGGATGCAGTCCATCCAGAACATAACGCATTAGCTGCCTATGGCTGGATAAAGCGAGGTGAAAAACGCGAGCTAAAAACAAATAGTGGACGTGAGCGATTAAACCTACATGGCGCAATTAACGCAGAAACGCATCAAATTAATCTTATTGAATCGACTAGGGTCTGTTGACAATTGGTTCTTTG
>JABEVJ010000292.1 GCA_013043985.1 Legionellales bacterium
CGAGGGCACGCCGCAGGCGATACTTGTCGCCAATTTTTTGCTCCTTTTGGCGGACTCGGAGTCCCAAAAGGTTTAGCAAAAAATGGCGACACACTGGTTAGATTCTCAAGCTTATCTTAATTCAAACCTAGGCGAAAAGCGAGAACCAAACCAATAGGACAAAAAACGTGTTCAATATTCTTTCAAAACATTGTTTCGGCAGCTTGCCTGTTTGAGAATAGGTTTACTTATTTAAATAGTGATAAAATATTGTTATATTAACGACAGAAATCTAAAAGAGGATTGCATAAAATGAAACGTGTCACCGGGATTGGGGGAATCTTTTTTAAAGCTAAGGATCCTAAAGCATTAGGCGAATGGTATCGTCAGCATTTAGGTATTGACGTTCAAGACTGGGGCGGCGCGGTATTCGAATGGAATGCTGAGGGTAAACCTAATGTGACTGGTGTCACAGCCTGGAATATTTTTTCCTCCTCTGATCATTTTGCACCAAGTACCGCACCATTTATGATTAATTATCGTGTTGAGAATCTTCATGCATTACTCAGCTTGCTGCGTGCTGAAGGTTGTGCCGTTGATGACAAAGTTGAAGAATCAGAATATGGTAAATTTGGATGGGTGATGGATCCGGAAGGCAATCGCATTGAGTTGTGGGAGCCACCAGTTGACTCATAGACCAGCTAATCAGAGGCTGGGGAGCAATGAAACAATTATGGAAAGCCTCCCATAACTATTCCACTGCTCCCTAGCGTCTATACCCGAAGCGTCTCACTCTTTCACCAAGCTATGATGACGGCTGTAAGTATAATAAATAATTAAGCCAATAAACAACCAAATTAAAAAACGCAACCAAGTGATTGACGGTAACCCTGCTATTAAATAAAAACAAGAAACAATACCTAATCCTGGAATCAAAGGGGAAAAAGGTGTTTTAAAAGGACGTTCCATATCTGGTTTTGTATGACGTAAGATAATAACACATGCGCATACGATGATGAATGCAGATAAGGTGCCAATATTAACCAGATCCGCCAATACAGTCAGGGGAAATAATCCTGCCAGCGTAGAGTTTATCACCATAATGATGACAATAATACGGATTGGTGTACCTGTTTTTGAGTTAACGTTGATAAAAAATGTGGGTAACAATTTATCGCGACTCATCGCTAATAAAATGCGAGTTAAACCATAGAACATCACCAATATGACGGTAGTCAGCCCTGCAATAGCACCCAGATCGATGATGGCAGCTCCCATACGATAACCAAGATGAGACAAGGCCAAACTGAGTGGTGAGCTGACATTTAATTGAGTGTAAGGAACAACCCCCGTCAACACTAACGTCACCACGATGTATAACAAGGTAGAAACGAGAAGTGAGACAATAATGCCAATAGGCAAGCTAATTTGAGGCGTGATTGTTTCCTCCGCAGCCGTTGAGACCGCATCAAAACCAATATACGCAAAAAAGACTAACGCAGCACCAGCAAGCACGCCATGCCAATGAAATGGAAAAAAGGGATGCCAGTTAGCAGGATTTACATGCCGACAAGTAAGTAAAATAAACAATATAATTACCGATAACTTGATACATACCATCAAAACATTGAAACGAGCACTTAATTTAACCCCAAGTATTAATAAAGTTCCGGTTAATAAAACAACCAATATTGCTGGTAAATTGATAATACCTCCTTCAAATGGACCATTTAACCAAACAGGCGAAATAACAAGATGAAAGCTTTGCAAGATATCGTTGAAATAACTGCTCCAGCCATTTGCAACAGCAGCCGCTGAAATCAGGTATTCCAGCAATAAATCCCAACCAATAATCCAAGCAAACAGCTCTCCTGCACTTCGATAGGCATAACCATATGCACTACCACAACCACCTACCGAAGATGACAACTCAGCATAGGAAAATGCCGCAAAGGCACTGGTAAGACCCGCAAGAACAAAAGAAAGAACCATAGCAGGCCCAGCTTTGGTTGCTGCCACGATGCCTGTCAGTACAAATATTCCTGCACCCACAATGGCACCAATACCCATGCAAATGAGATCAAATGTCGACAGTGATCGCCGGAGAGACGACGAGTCACTATCTGTAGTACTGATTTTTTTTGTGCGAAAAAGAGCCTGTATTTTTTTGTCCATAAGCAATAACTCACTGAGCTTCCCACTCATACTTAAACTAAAATTTATTATACACAACTTGTTGTAATTCATTCTATAACATTTTTCGGAAATGATAAACCGCCTTGTTCTATCAAAAAAATTTGATTGACAATGTCACTTATTTTTATGAAAATAAATGTTATTATGATGCCCTAATCAATTTAGGGGATGTTCATGCCAAGTACTGTACTTAAAACCTGGATTGCTGAAGAAAAACAAGCGGGAGCAAATGATCCGCAACAAGCAATTTTATTGACCGTGACAGATGAGGGAACGCCTCATGCTGGAATGAAAATTACTGGACAAAACAATTATTATCCCCACAAAACGAGATCAACAATATGAAGCAAGAAATATTTATCGACCTTCCTGAAAGAAGTAATGTTCCAGCGACATCCATCTATACGGAGGTGCATACACAATCCGGAAAGTTGGGTCAGCGGGATGTATTATTATTGATGCCTGGCGGGCCTGGCAATGATCATACTGTGTGTGATTATGATGAAAAGTCTTTTGCTGAGAGCTTATTACCTTACATCGATGTGATTTTATTTGATCCAAGAGGATGTGGTAAAAGCAAAGAAAGTCCAATAGCTTATTGCACTTTGGAATATTATATTGATGATGTTGATGCGATTAGGCAATATTATCAAATATCACCTGATAAAAGTATCTTAGCAGGAGCATCTTATGGAGCCATAGCGGCTCTTGGTTATGCGATTAAATATGGCGACGTTTTTAAAAAGCTTATTTTAATCGGCGGCGCTGCCAGTGGAGAATTTATTGAAGAAGCTAAGCATAATTTATTGAAATATGGCACGGCTGCACAGCAAACGATGGGTGTACAAATTTTATCAGGAACATTTTCATTTACTTCAAATACTGTGAGTGATTATTATGAAATCATGGGGCCTCTCTACTCTCGTTCTTTTATACCTGGTATGCCAACGCCCTCTATTGCATTTAATACAGAATTAGTGAATTTTGGATTTAGACACTTTCTTAAAAAATTTGATTATCGGCCTTTTTTATCCCAAATAAAAATACAAACTCTAATCATAGCAGGTGCTCTGGATTGGTTGACTGATAAAAGTCAATCCGAAATAATGCATCTTGGTATCACTAATAGCCAATTGATAGTTTATGAGGATTGTGGTCATATGATTTGGATTGATCAATGGGATAAATTTATACAAAATATAATTGATTTTGTAAGAGAGGATTGAATATAGTCTTCGCACTTCAAGAGCAGAGATAGATTAAAATAACAGCTTATCAATGGTAAAGTCAAAGAATGGCGGTTATGGTTTAGTCAAGATGCAATACTCACCGCGGTGGGCATATTCAACTGATAACAGCTAAAAGAATAAATTATGCGCTTTCCCTCATTTTTAATATTGTTTCAACCAATATCTTAGCTTTTCGGCGAGTCGCCCCTGTCGACTTAAGGCTTGAAAAGATACCAGATCGACACTTTCTATCAGACGGTATTCTCCCAAGACCGCGTGAATGGACCAGCACTGTTCAATAATTAATAAAATCTCAAATAAATGTGCTCGTGATTCTAAGTTAAGCCAAGGTTCAAAACATTTTTCCTGTAGTTGCTGATATTCTTTACCTGTTAATGCAAAGTTTTCTTTTGCTCTATACAAACAGTTATGGAATGAAAAAAATGGGTGAGAAATAGCAACTTCTCCCAAATCAATCATTGTGGTTTGATAAGTATGAGTATTCACTAAAATATTTTTGTCATGAAAATCACAATGGCTCAAGGTTTCAGGTATTTTGTAATTAGATAGTTGAGAACAAATTGAAAATAATTGCACATCTAATTTTTCTAACTTTTTCAATTCGTCTTTAGTTATCCCATCATTCATCAATAATTTATCTTGAGCAATCAACTGCGGATATAATATTGGCAATTTATCCAATCGCCAATCGGGTACACCTATAGCAAGGAAAAGATCAATTTTTCCGATCGTCATTATTTGAACGGCCGTATAATCTTGCATAGCCTGAATTAATATTTCAGCATTAAATCCTTGTTTAAAAAAATCATACAGTTGCACTCCAGAATCAAGCATTAAAAAACAATTCTGTTTCTGATTTATTGCAATGATCTGAGGAACATTTGCATGAAATTTCTCATGTAAAATTTTGATAACTTCTGATTCCAATGATAATGCAGAAGGTACCTTTTTCAGATAAATACTGCCTTGATCCGTGATGAAACAACAAACTTCAGACCATGGGGTGCATTGAATTGTTTCTGGAATAGTATCTTGAATTCGATACCCCTTTTCTTTTAAAGTATGAATTGCCCACTGCACATGTAGTTCTTCACCATCATCGATCCTATTTCTTTCAGTCATCGGCACAAACTCCCTCAAATTAAATGCGGCACACTCTATTTATTTTCCGATATTCAGGCTAAATAAAAGGGCTAAAATACCCAAAACTTATGAATTGCCTTATTCAGCTCTTCTGGCCATCCGGCGGGTAACTGTCCACACAGCCAAGTTTTGATCAAATTATTCATGTTTTACTTGATGTTCGACTCTACTTGGTTTTTCTCGCATCATCAAGACCAATTGCACTGGATTGCCTAAGCAGATAACCTATCGGTTTTTTTATCTCTATAAGCTACAAAACCATACACGGGTTGGGTTTGTTGTATATAGGGCAAGAGCTTACTTTCACAGTGGGTAAAGAAGATTGGACGGAATAATCTGACCAATAATAAGGTGTAGGTAATTCAAAAAGTACAAACAGGCTACGAATCTATTTCCAACACCAATAAAGCCGCCTTTTCAATATCGGGTGCTAGAGGGCGGTCTTCTTCCCATCTTGGAATATGCTCATTCACTTGTGCGACTATCTTTTCTAGTTCATGGCTAGAGCGCAACGGACGGCGAAACTCAATCCCCCGACAAGCGGCTAATAAAGCAATAGCTAAAATATATTGTGTATTTTCAACCATATCCTTTAACCGCCAAGCAGCAGCCGTTGCCATACTTACATGATCTTCCTGGTTGGCAGACGTTGGAATGGTATCCACACTGTACGGATGCGCTAATGATTTATTTGCACTGGTCAACGCTGCCGCTGTCACATGTGCCACCATAAATCCAGAATGTAATCCGGGATCATCCGCTAAAAAAGCTGGTAATCCATGATTAAAATGCACATCCATTAACATCGCAATTTGCCTTTCCACCAAGGTACCTATTTCAGCCAATATGATTGCCATGAAATCAGCTGCTTGAGCAATAGGCGCAGCATGAAAATTTCCACCCGATAAAATGCTTTGTTGATCGCTAAAAATAAGTGGATTATCGGTTACTGCGTTGACTTCAATATTTAAAACTGTATTGATATGAGCCAGATTATCCCAACAGGCACCTAAAATTTGTGGCATACAACGTAAGCAATAAGGATCTTGGACACGAGGTGGTGTATTTTGCGTTATCTGGCTGTTGGCTAACAATTGTCGCAATCGCTCAGCCACTTTTTTTTGTCCAGGCTGACCTCTTAATTCATGAATTTCTGCCGTGAAAGGAATCACACATCCCATAGCCGCATCAAAACAAAGTGCACCAATTTTGATAGCTGCATTAAAGAGTTTTTTTGTTTTTAATAAATAATACCAGGCAATTGCGGCGGAAACTTGCGTTCCATTCAAAAGGGCAAGTCCTTCTTTCGGAAAAAAGGATACTCGGTCGGCTCCGATACATTGTAATGCTTCTTTGCCACTAATCATTTTTGATTCAAAGTGAGCTGAACCTTCTCCAATTAAAGGTAAAGACAAATGAGCTAATGGTGCTAAATCACCTGATGCACCCACTGAACCTTTTGCTGGAATACAGGGGTAAATACGATGATTGTAAAAATCAGTCAGCATTTCAATAATAAGTGGTCTTACTCCTGAATATCCACGAGCCAAGCTATTAATTTTCAATAATAAAACGAGCTGCACAATGGCATCAGGAAGTAACTCTCCTACCCCTGCGGCATGTGAAAGCAAAAGATTTCTTTGTAAATCCTGCAATTTTTTCTCAGGGATTTTACGATTGGCTAAAAGACCAAATCCAGTATTGAGTCCATATACCACTTTATTAGCCTCAAGTGCATGACGAACTGTTTCAACTGAGGCTTTCACCGGGAGCCAAACCGCCGGATCAAAAGTGATATGCTGTGATTTGCCTAACAACGTAGTAATCTGTTTTTCCGTTAATTTCCCAGGTTTGAGTTTAAATGAACGAGTTAGCATGGAAAATCTCTACTCCCTTTCGTACAATTTTTTCAGGTAAAAACGCGCCAATTTGATACGTAAGTTCATCGGGGTGGTTGACATTCCACACCACAAAATCAGCCTTTTTATGCAGTTCAAGGCTGCCATAATGATGGTTCATTCCCAGTGCTTTTGCCGCATGAATGGTTACCCCGCGCAATGCTTCAACGGGCGTTATTTGCCAAAAAACCGCCGCCATATTCATCATTAGTGGCAGTGAAACGCAAGGCGAACTTCCGGGATTACAATCTGTTGCAAGTGCCATGGGAACGTGATATTCACGCAACCATTGAATTGGAGGTATTTTCGTTTGATGTAAAAAATAATAAGCGCCAGGCAATAATACAGCTGTCATTTTTGATTCAGCCATACTGGCAATCTCAGATTCAGTTGCATATTCAAGATGGTCCGCTGAAAGTGCGCGATAAGCAGCACCCACGTTAACTGAATGCGTTGATGACAATTGATCAGCGTGCAATTTAACATTTAAACCTTGCGCAACAGCTGCCTTAAAAAGTTTTTCGACGTGTGAAAGATTAAAAGCCATGTGATCACAAAAAATATCAACAGCGGCTGCTAAATTTTCTTTTTTAACCATCGGTAAAAGAGGAAGACAAATGTCATCAAGATAAGCCTCTGGTCGACCTTGATATTCAGGGGGTAAAACATGAGCGGCTAATAAAGTCGGTGATATCGTCACAGGAGAGAGTGTTCATTGAACTGTGTCAAAGCCAAAATTACAACTCGATATTGAGTCTACCCTCAAAATAAATATCGAGCTGAGAAATGGTTAAAGCCCAA
>JABEVJ010000293.1 GCA_013043985.1 Legionellales bacterium
TTGAGGCGAATAGCAAGCTATTTAACGAAAACAAGAACCAATTTTTACCGATTACACTCTTTTTGCAGCCAAAGAACCAATTGTCAACAGACCCTAAACAGTTTCAGGGAAGTACTTGGTGGACTTACCAGAAAATAATCTTCGTTAGTAATAAAATCAGCTGTTAATAAATGACATGAAAATCTGAGAGGCTATCACTGCGTAATTCGCCGGGGCGGATAAAGAGTAGGGCTGTTAATTGTAGTGCGTATTTGGAGTTTGGCACAATCTGGCTGTCGTTCCCTCTCCACACAGCTAAACGTACGTATTTTCCACTTTATTAATATCGAAGCTGTGCGGGAAGAGGGGCTTTTTACAGTTAGCACAGAACTTCGAGTATTCACATCTTCAGGTGTGTTGGGTATATACCCAAAAATGGTATCTCTCACTTTTAATCGCTTAAGATTGCCATTTATAATCAATTAAAGATTGTATAAGCTCAGATATTTCATTTTCATTTTCTGATTCTTTAGATGCTGATTGTATAACCCAATTGTAATATTTCTGTGTAACAAACTGAAGATTGGGATTTAATTTTTGCAATATCGCTAATCCATCGTCAAAAAAAGATTGTCGTTTTGGATCGGTATAAACAAACCATCGTTCAAGCTCACCGTTTCGATATTGCTTTGCATATAGAAAATTATCAATGTTTTCATTTTTATCTAACAATTCTAGACACTTAGCCAATATACCAGTTAAGTAAAAAATCATATTACATTCCTCAAAGCACGTTTCGCCTACATCGAAAAAGTTTTGTGCCCGTCTATCTGGATGAAATATTCTTCCTGGATGAAGTTTTATATATTTCTTACACTGTGTTTGTAAAATATAAGAACTATCATCGTCCACGATGATAACGTTTTTTAATTGAGGATCATTAGTCGTTGATTCAATAGATTGATTTATGACGCCGCATACTGCTCTCAATAAATCTTCATTATAATGATAATCATCTATTCGGCAATCTAGCATAGATTTTCTTGGATTAAATTGAGGATTGATAACTGTTCGAATATCTTTTTTAAGCTGTCCGCCAAATTTACCACAATTAGAGGTATTATCATAACATTCACGAGCTATTAAATGTGGTTTTGAAAAGATATTAGCTTGAACCTCTTCTTTTATAGATTCATATTTATCAACACCCAATGCTTTTAGTAATAATGCTTCGACAAACTCTCGATTTCTTTTCTCATCACCACTGCTAAAAAAAGCAATTTCTACATTTGGATTTGCAAAAAGATATTGCATAATTTCAATGACGCCAGGAAACAAATAGTGAATAGTTTCATATGCTATGACAAAATCACCACTTGTATTGGCATATAATTTGTCAAAACTAGAGGGGCCGCATGAACGAGATGCAAGAACACTATCAATATCAAAAATAATTTTTAGTTTTTTCATAATACCAAATTTTTAAGGTTGCTTATTTGCTATAAATCAAGATTTAATTACTGAGGTTTTTGGGATAAATTAGGAAATTACGAGAAAGAAAATTGGCTCCCCGGACAGGACTCGAACCTGTGACCCAGCGGTTAACAGCCGCTTGCTCTACCAACTGAGCTACCGAGGAATGGTGCGTTGATTTCGAGTGAGATGATATCGAATCCAAATCGCTGCGTCAAGCTCTTTTATGAAAAAAAATTGAAATGTCATAGCCCGTATTAACGGAAAAAAATGCACATTGGTTCAAATTTCACCCTAAGGCTATCTCACCATCAATGTTTTTAACAATGCTAACTCATTGATAATTTAAATTTTTTCTTCCGCACTACATTTAACTTTACCACGTGTATTTAAAAAGCTGAATTTAAGTAAAGAGTCAAATTTAGGACGATCTTCAGGTTTAATTACTTTCTCAAGTTGACGCCTTACACACATGAACGGCTCTGCTTCTTTGGATTGAATACCAGGATGAGGCGCGTCTGTTGACTTATTATCCAACAAAACTTGTTTCTCATCAGCATTATGATTACCCATCAAGGGTTGCTCTACATGGGCTTGTTCATTTTCCGGGCTGTTTGCCAGCACTCGTAAGCAAGCATCTACCGCTGCGCCCATTTCAGGTTTTGTTTTAATAAAAGACTTTTCAGGTTTTCTCACGGCTGTCATGGCAAGCCGTATAAACGGAGCCGCAAGCGCAGGCAGGGCACTGATGGTTTGAAATACGCCAAAAGCGGTTTGTGTAAGACCTCTAGCCGCTACTAAAGCTGTTCGCTTGACGGTTTCTTTGGCTACCAACCAGCCACCATCATTTAGCAAAGCTTGCCACGATCCGGCGACAAGTAAAAGTGGTGGTGCCAAGAGTAATTGGCTTAAGCCTGAAATGATATTTCCTATACCCTTAGCCGATTGTGCAAGTATTTGGCCAGTATAAGCCAAGCCTTCACGCCTATCTTTAAAAGGCGTCAATACTTTAAGTGCTCCTTTACCAATCTTTGCTAAGGGCTCCAAGACATAAAGCAAACCTTTTTCACTCTTCTTTTGATAACGTGAATCGGTAGAGAGCCAAAAATCATTTTGATTGTGTTTTTCTGGATCAAACGAAAATAAATCCGCGAGAACAGCTGTCATTTTTAGATAGGCGATAAAAGGTTTGCCAGCACGGCTTATAAACGCAAACATCATACCACCTATGATACCACCTATGATACCACCTATGAATAAAGGTATCGCAAGTAGCATGACAATGGAAGGGAGTAAGAAAAAACTGAGTAATATTGAAAAAATTGCAATTCCAAATATAAAACCCATCAAATAGGAGACAATATTATTGTTGGCACGATGAAAAACGTTATTTTTTAAAACGAAATTAGATGTCGCCATCTGCGCATATTCTGTTTTTGATAAGTTATCTAAGTAAAGTCCAGTTCCTATTATGTTTTTGGCTGTAAGAATTTCCGTAAGTGATTTAAGCAATGCTTCGTTAAAATCAGGAGCTGAGTTTATGGTTTTCTGTAACAATGTACATAAATCAATGGCATTCATCGCATGATCGGGGTGAGTTTCTAAAAAAACAACTAGACTTTGGATAAAGTTAGCTTTCTTTTGGCGATCTGAGAGTGTTCATTGAACTGTGTCAAAGCCAAAATTACAACTCGATATTGAGTCTACCCTCAAAATAAATATCGAGCTGAGAAATGGTTAAAGCCCAA
>JABEVJ010000294.1 GCA_013043985.1 Legionellales bacterium
GATTTAATAACGGCATAGCCAGGCTATCGCGGCGAAAATCATTGGGAAAAGCAGCTCCCTGCTCGCGCATCGCAACTAATTTGCCGCGACGAAGCGCAATTTGTTCATTTTGATCAAGGGGAAGTTCATTAGAGTTTTGTTGTGACATTTTTTATTCCTCATCCCAGACTGTTGAGCCTGGGGTATCGTTAGCCAAACCGCTTTTCAGGCTTGCCTCTAAAAATTGATCTAAATCACCATCAAGCACTGCCTGGGTGTTGGAGATTTCAACGCCTGTTCGCAAATCTTTAATCCGGGATTGATCCAACACGTAAGATCGAATCTGATTACCCCAGCCAATATCAGATTTTTGATCTTCAAGCTTTTGTCTTTCGGCATTGAGCTTTTGCATTTCAAGCTCATACAGCTTTGCTTTGAGCTGTGCCATTGCATGAGCACGATTTTGATGTTGCGATCGGTCAGACTGGCATTGTGACACAATACCCGTT
Organism: Legionellales bacterium; assembly: GCA_013043985.1. GTDB lineage: Bacteria > Pseudomonadota > Gammaproteobacteria > UBA1113 > UBA1113 > JABEVJ01. The sequence goes on from JABEVJ010000294.1 coordinate 489, forward strand.
GGAATATGGGTAATCCGAATCGCCGACTCAGTTCGATTTACATGCTGCCCGCCTGCACCACTTGCGCGATACGTATCAATCCGCAAATCAGCAGGATTAATGGCTATATCAATCGAGTCGTCAACTTCCGGTCTCACAAAAACTGATGCAAACGAAGTATGCCGTTTATGATTGGCATCAAAAGGAGATTTTCTAACCAAGCGGTGTACGCCTGTTTCGGTTCGCAGCCATCCGTATGCGTAAGAGCCATTGAATTTGATCGTTGCACCGCGGATTCCCGCAACTTCACCATCTGAAACATCAAGCAACTCAGGAGAAAACCCCCGACGTTCACCCCAACGCAAATACATACGCATCAGCATTGCAGCCCAATCTTGTGCTTCAACGCCACCTGAACCAGCCTGGACATCAAGAAACGCATTATTCGCATCCATTTTACCGGAAAACATGCGTTGAAATTCGAGTTGAGCTAAGTGAGTTTCATAATGCTGTAAATCACCCGTAATAATATTCACGGTCTCTATGTCGCGTTCATCATTAGCAATTTCTAATAAGCTTTCAGAATCGTCCAGTCCGACAATAAGCTCGGAGAGCCCTTCCACAACCTGTGAAAGTTCTGCGCGCTCTCTGCCAAGCGTTTGAGCACGCTCAGGCACGTTCCATAACTCAGGGTTCTCTAACTCTCGCTCAACTTCGTGCAAACGCTCTTTCTTGGCATCAAAGTCAAAGATACCCCCGTAAAATTTTGCAGCGTTCTTGCATGGTTTTAATTTGCTGAATAAGTGGAGCAATTTCTAACATAACTGTTTATATTCCTCTGACGCTACAGTAACTTTCGGTTTTCAAACTTAAAGCGTTGTTGTCGCACTGAACCCGCGTAACCGAGCTGCAAACTGACGCAGAACATCCACGCCAGTGGCCTCTGCCTGAGAACACCAGTCTTGCAGCGCATCCAATAACTCTTTCTGGGAAGCAGTTGTTTTATCCCAGATAGCCTGGAGTTTCATGCGATATTCATAAACAAGGTTTAACTGAACTCGTTCTTTCAATAATTGTGATAAGGCATTACGACCTTCTGGTGTCACGAGCGAAGTATCACGAACTAGCAACACTTTGGCTTTTGCCAACAAGCTGCGCCCATTGGAGGACAGTTGCTTTTTCTCACGTTCGACAACTGGCAGAATCACTTCATTTGCATAGGTGGACATGATTTGAAATCGATTAGTGATAAAGGCTTTCAAAGTATCAACGTCGATAATACGTTTACCTGGAATCGTTTGCAGTTCTGGGATTGTTTTACGAATTTTCACTAAGCCTACTGCTCTCAGGAGCGAAATATAGAGCCAACCCAGATCAAACTCCCACCATTTCACTGAAAATTTGGCAGAAGAACCAAACGTATGATGGTTATTATGCAGCTCTTCACCAACGGTTATAATACTCCATGGAACAACGTTCCGTGCAGCATCAGGACATTCAAAATTGCGATAGCCCCAGTAGTGACCAATACCATTGATAATACCAGCAGCAAATAAAGGAATCCAGATCATCTGCAATGCCCAGATGGTGACCCCTGGAATACCAAATAAAACAAGGTCAAGCACGAACATTATTGAAATGCCTAGCTTATTCATATAAGGAGCCGAATAAATATTACGCTCTATCCAGTCGTCGGGGCAGCCATGGCCGTAGCGCTCAAGTGTTTCGGGCGTCTTAGCTTCACCATACAGCTCAGCCCCCTGCCAAAAAACCTTTTTTATCCCAAGGACAACCGGACTGTGTGGATCTTCTGCCGTTTCGCATTTAGCGTGGTGTTTACGGTGTATAGCAACCCACTCCTTCGTTCTCATACTAGTTGTGAACCATAACCAAAAGCGGAAAAAATGAGAGACAATAGGATGCAAGTCCATGGCTCTGTGCGCCTGAGTGCGATGCAGATACAATGAAACTGATATAACAGTTATATGAGTGAGCAGTAACGTTGCAATGACGTATCCCCAGAAGGACAGATGTAGTAGGCCAAAAAGCATGGGATTAACTCCTTTTTTGAAGGTACTATCATACCGAAATTTAACCAATTAAGCAACCGCACTCTCCCCGCGCAGAAACCAACCTACGTGAGATACGTCACCCCAATCTGTTAAGTATAATTCATTTATGCATTTATGTAAACACTTCGCATCTTCAGGTATAGTTCACTTTACAAAATAAGATGCTAGCATTTTGCTCAATAATCTTAAAATGCTTTTTGTCCGTTGATAACACATAATTCTCGACAGACATCGTTGAGTGCATTGAAAGTGTGTGATCTCTCCAAATAATTAAATAGGCTGGATGTGTTATTTGAATAGCTTTAACCAGCTGTGACAGCTCACGAAAACTATTGTAAGCATAATACTGCTCGAAACCAGGCAAATAAGGTAGTGGCATATAATTTGACATAATGACCCCATTTAATGGTTGGCTATCAAAATACTTGTATAATACCTGGTTGATATAAACATAACCAACTTGTTTTTGCCGGACTAGTTGACTATTGATTAACCGAGAAGAGCTAAAAATTGAGTTTGCCGCAATAACAGTCAGCGTCACAAAAATCAATAAAAGACCTACTAGTCTAACCAATCGAAACGAAGTAGAAGGTGAACTTGTGAGAGCGCGGACAAATATCGAATAAACTGAAGAAAGACCTAATAAAAGAAACTGATTTTTTTTAGAAAACCAGATGCCCTTTAAATAAAAGCACGCTCTTTCAAAACCAATACCAAGAGTGATGGCCAGAAAAGGGAGCGCAACTGCAATATTTCTGAAGTCATAACTTACAAACAATAACCAGATTAAAAACCCAGGTAGAGCCATAAGAAAAAATACTTTGCGTGCAAAATTGCTAAAATAGCAACCTAAAATGAGTAAAAAAGCAAATAAAATTTTAATCAAATAAGCGACTACATAATAGCCTGTTACGGTGAGGAATGAATTGTTAATCCCAATGTGATTAAGCAATTGATGCATCCCAAAGTAAATTTTGTCCATCCTTGAGGAATTTACTGGAAGCAGATACCCACCACCCTGTATAAGATAATTTGTAATATCGAGATCAGTGCCTAAGTAAATTTGGATAAATTTATAAATATACCAGGGTAATAAAAAGAATAGCATGATCACACAGGTTGTGAGCATCATACGAAATCGTGGTTGAAACTTTCTTTCATTAAACAGAAAAAAATACAGCATCAGAGGGAACAATAGAACATAAATTGCTCCAGCTTGCTTGGTCACTGCGGCACTGCCAATTAAGATTGCTGCGATAAGAACACTTTTTTTAGAATCATTTTCATATTCATAGGTATTAGCTAACATAAGTGCATAAAAACCAAGTAATGTCATGCAAGCAACCGGAGTATCGGCATACCCGGCTACGGCATCGCCTTTGACAATGAGAAGAAAAAGAATAACTAAAAAAGAAACTGCTGCATAATAAGCTGCATTTTTTTGTCGTGTGGCACTATCCCACAAAGCAGCAATCATGATGAAAGGAAACACAAAACAAAATCCTTTTGCAAAGAGTTGTACAGTTGAATTTCCCATAAACTGGTAGGTAAGCGAGATGTTAGCTGGTAATAACTGTGGGTATTCATAAGTTTGTATTGGGAAATGATTGTGATACCAATCAACTGCCCATTGATTCCAGCTAACAACAGGATCCCATGAAGTGAAAATATAATTGGCGGGCGAAGAAAAATAAAGATAATAATAAAATAAGTATAGAGCGAAAAACAGAGCAGTTATTTTTAGAAAGTTAAAGTTTTTAATTTCCTGTTTTATAAATCCCCCCCCCGAAACAACCCCTATTTTTAACAGTTCTTGGAAATTGTAATTTTGAGTTATCACAGGATGACCTATAAGCAGAGGTCGCAATTGCCAGCCAAGAAAAAAGAGTTCAACTGCAAAAACAGACAAAATCACTGCATGAGTGTAAAGATGGAGCGTGGTAAGAAGCAGGACTAGGCAATAATTGATCGAAAGACTCAGGCCAAATGATAAGATAAGAGTTTGCAGGATCCCACGTTTAAAATGGTAACAACTCAAAAACAAATATCCTGGTAAAAACAGGATTTGTAGCAAAGACATGAGCCCCAGAATAAACATACTACCATTTCAACCAAAGTTTAAGCAAGTTTTGTACCTTATTATAATCGCTGTTGACAGTCAAGTACAGAAACTGAAAATTCAGGGCTACCTATCAAATAAGTTATGTTTATGATACTCTCTTTACCTGAAATATGAGACAGTTACTCGGAGATAGATATGGACGTTAATCTTATCAATTACGGTTTAGCTTTTGTAGAAGGCTTTGCTTTAATTCTATCACCTTGCATTTTACCAATTTTACCCATCATTTTATCAGGCGGTTTAACTGGTGGTAAATACCGGCCCGCTGGCATTATTATTGGTTTTACTCTATTTTTTGCTATTTTTTCTCTCTTATCTGGCTCGCTTATTCGCCATATTGGCCTTAACTTTGATTTGATTAGAAAGATATCTTATCTATTAATCATCATTTTTGGCGTAATCCTTTTTTCAGATTATCTTTCCAATATTTTTAGCCGCCTAACACAAAGCTTTGCGGATACAGGAGCTGCTTTTGCAAACAAAAATAATAATAGCGGCTTTATTAGCGGCGTACTCTTTGGCGGACTGGTCAGCATTATTTGGGTACCTTGTGGGGGGCCAATTCTGGCAGCAGCAATCGTAAACATGGCCGTACAAAAAACCTTTTTGGCGAGTTTTATTACGTTTTTATGTTTTGCCTTTGGTTCAGTTTTACCCATGATACTAATCGCACTTGCTGGAAAAAAAATCATGGCAAAAACCACTCTTTTAAAAAAACATTCCCATCTATTACGCAAAATATTTGGTTTAATTATTATTATGTTCGCTATTATTGCTGGATTTACTGGCACTTCAGCCGCATGGATTGTTAGTAAAACCACAAACATGCCGTCAACCAAAGCACTTGAGGGTAATACGCTTATTGGAGCCCTCCCGTCCTCTTACCCTGCTCCTGCTTTAAATTCCGATACAATCTGGTTAAACTCCCCACCTTTGACCATGCAAGCTCTTAAAGGAAAAGTTGTGCTAATTGATTTCTGGACATACTCTTGTATTAATTGCATTCGCACCTTACCTTACCTAAAAGATTGGTATAATAAATATCATGATAAGGGCTTGGTGATTATCGGTGTGCACGCTCCTGAATTTGAATTTGAAAAAAATGTGAATAATGTTAAACAGGCCATTGCACAGTATGGTATCCACTACCCCGTTGTATTAGACAATAACTATGTGATCTGGCAGCATTATAACAATCAATACTGGCCAGCCCACTATCTCATTGATAAAAATGGACAGGTTGTCTATCAGCACTTCGGCGAAGGTCTCTATGATGAAACCGAGCATAATATCCGCATTTTATTGGGATTATCGGGAACCACAATGCCATTACTGGAAAATACAACTTCTTCTAGCATTGCAGAAACACCTGAAACGTATTTAGGTTATGCACGTGGCGAGAGCTATGCGGGCATACCAAACGCATTACCAGATGCAGTAGGCACATATCAATTTCCTATTACATTGGCGCAAGATGCCTGGGCACTAAGCGGGAAATGGCTAATTCAGTCAGAATCAATACAATCGTTTAGTAATAATGCAGCAATCAAAATTCATTTTTTTGCCAATCATGTTTATGCTGTGATAGGAAGCAAGAATGGCCAACCAATTAAAGCAAATATCTTGTTAAATGGAAAGCCATTAGAGCAAAGCGTTGGAAAGGAGGCAAACCAATCCTCCTTTACCGTAAGTAAATATAACTTATACCCTGTACTAAATTTTTCACAGCCAACAGAGGGTGAACTGGAGTTGCAGTTCGACAAACCTGGAGCAGAGGTTTACACATTTACTTTTGGGTAATCCCAATATAAACTGCAACCTGGTCGGAGCCTTGATATACCTCAAAGTCGCTGATGAAATTGCGTTGATAATTAACTTCTCCAGAAAAAAAGCTCCAAATTTGCTGCCAAATATTAATAACGGTGGCAGGCATAGCTCCCGTACCGCTAAAAACAAGATAATTACCCGAGTTGACAGGCACTGTATTGGCATCCACTTGTTCACTTTCCGGCAAAACACCTGCTGTGACCGTATATAAACCACTTGCGTCCGATTCATAATTTGAATAGACACCAAACACCGGTGTATGACCTGAGGTATCGACACATAATTTGTAGCTGTCACGTAATGTGGAAATGATAGTAAATATGGAAAAACGCTCGTCATTGCGAGGAGTTTACGACGAAGC
>JABEVJ010000001.1 GCA_013043985.1 Legionellales bacterium
TATACCCATCATTTTGACGCCACTTTAATCGTATAGAAAGAAAGGAGACTTAAGGCAATAAATGAGAGAAAGCTCCAAGCCGGAATACTGAGTCCCAGCAAACGCCAAGTGACTACAGCGCAATCACCTGTTCCTAAAATGGCCATTTTAACTGCTGATGAAAAAGGTAATACTTTGAATAAATAACTTAGGCTCATGCCGCAAGACGTAGATGGAGGTGGCGGGTAAATTTCAAGCCAGACTTGATGGCCTGCAATCAAAGCTCCCAAGAGAGCAAGTATCGCGATGATACCGCTAAACCAGCAAATACCTTTGTAGCTTGGTTTTAACAACAGTGCAATAACTGAAACAAAGGCAATAAGTAAAAAAACCAGTCGTTGTATCTCACATAAAGGACATGGAGCTAGCGACATGACTGTTTGTAGATAGATGGCGAAACCAATCAGCCCAAGACAAAATAATAATGTATATGTGTAACAGGCCCTGGGCGAACGAGGAATTTTTTTTAATGGATTATTTTTAAACACGTTTCAACACATCCTTACTTCTAAAAACTTATTTGTGAAAGTTATTATATACTCCTCCGAAGTGATATGCACTTTAATCGTGCTATATTTAGAGTAGGGTGGTCAATTATGGAACAATTATGAAAAGCTCATATTTATGTCTTGTGATCGTTTTGTTTTCTAGTGTCCTTGCCTCTTGTGGAACAGTGTATCAACCTACTGTCGCGCAGCAGCCTTATTATGCGATGTCAACAAACACCAGTGGACAGGCGGTTTTTGCGCCTATTGCAGGAACAGGCAGTACAACCACGGCGACAACCTCCAGTAGTTGCTGTTCACTCTGTTCCTGGTTTAGTTCAAGTAGTTGTGCTACGTCTAATAGTGTTTCTCAGGCAGCAGCGTATACTACCACGCCTACAGGTAATGCATATAAGGTGGGTAGTTATCCAGCTTACTATGATTACAATTCGCCTTATATGCCAGCCTATGGAACCTATTATTATAAAATGGGTCCGAGCCGTTGAGATCATGAAGTTATGTCGGGCGCGATCCTTAAAAATAATTTTTCAATTCTCTAATATATTTAAACACTTCAATCTCATTTTTAAAGGTGATATTTTTCTGCTTGCTTAGTTGAGCAACAAAATGCTGATTTTTACAACGTAAAAAAGGATTCATTTTTTTTTCAGTTTCCAATGTTGAAGGCAGGGTGCATTTGTTTTCATGAGTCAAGGATTTTATATATGTTATATACTCTTCCAGAAATTGATTATCTTGATCAATTGTCTCTGCAAATCTTAAATTTGCTAAGGTATACTCATGAGCACAATATATTTTTGTTTCATCAGGCAAAGCGGCTATTTTTTCCAGAGATGAAAACATTTGCTCATAACTGCCCTCAAACACTCGACCGCATCCACCAGAGAACAGAGTATCACCACAAAAAAGAGCGTGATCAAAATGAAAGGCAATATGATCTAAGGTATGGCCTGGAATATAAAGAATATTGATAATACAGCCCATTTTTTCAAGTCGAATAACACTACCTGCTTCAACATGATGGGTAATGGTTGCCACTCGGTTATCAATATACCCATAAACAGGGATAGCATAGTGTGATAAAATGCCAGTAATACCGTCAGTGTGGTCGTGGTGATGGTGCGTAATGAGAATGCCATCGGGAATAAGATTGTTATTTAATATAAAACTTAATACGGGCAATGCTTCACCAGGATCAACAATGAGACAATGTTGATTTTGTTTGTTGACCATGATCCAAACGTAATTATCACGTAATGTTTTAACTGGTGTAATGTAAAAATTGTCCATTTAGTTTTGCTCCGAGAAAAGAAAGAGACCATGATGGAATTATCAATTGTAGCTCATGTTGATTTGCCAGGCCATTATCGCTTGATTCGAATTATCTCACCGGAGTTGGCTGAAATCATTCGACCTGGAGATTCATTATCCGTTCCCTCACTTGAGTGTGTCCTTCCTTATTTTCGATGCTCGGCAGATAAACAAAAAATAGACTTCTTATTCTACAAAACTGATAAAAGCGGCAATATCAGCACTCACTCTGTACTGACTGACGTGACGTTAGAACACGCAAATCTAACATTGGTTAGCCAACACAATAATACAAACAAGTCGTTTCCTCAAAAATTTCATATTCTTGCGAGCAATCGGTTTGCTCTTGGGCAAGGTTTGGCTATTGCGTTGGATGATGAGTTACGAAAAAGAATAGATTTATTTGTTTTTGAATTAGATGATACGAGCCCTTTCAAGTTGTCCCCCTCAAGGCTTTATTTGCCCTATATGCAAGGCAATGTCACTGCAAATATTGCTTTGTTGGAAGAAAAAAAAATTGCAGCCCGATTCTACAGTATCGAGACATTAGAGGGCTGCTTTTGTGGCTCGTTAAATCAATTTATAGGGTATGTTAAATCAGGTTTAGCCAAAGTGGTAACTAACACCAGCGGTTGCCAGACTGACTTGACTGAGATTGTCTTTTTGGATGAAACGCCGCCAGGCCAGATCAAGGCCCCAAGCATCATTGAAATTATAATCAGCACCTAAGCCATAGATCGGGCTAAATGCATATTGTGTGCCGCCTCCAGCATCAAGCCCCAACTTATCTGCTGTGGTACTGATGTTCTGTGCTTTTGCCCCGCGATACGATAGGCCACCCAAAGCAAATACATCAAATTGTTTTGTTATTGGCAACATTACCTTTGCCGTTAAGTCCAGTCCTTGTTGACGAATATCGGCTGACGAACCTGAGATATTATCTATGTTGTCGAATGTAACTGTGCCGAAATAATCATAGGCAAACTCGGCAGCGAAATATTTATTAAATTGATAACCTAAATAAAGGCGCGCTGCAAAGGCATCATTTTGGATGGAGGCATCGGGCAGCTCAGGTACATCAAAATACTTCATGGTGCCTGGACCTGTTGTTGTATAATCCGACATGGATTCGCCTAATTGCAATCCTAAGTAATAACCATCACTGCCTGTTGCCAAAACGGCTCCCGAAAACATGCAAGCAGATAGCATAATTGCAAGCGAACTCTTTTTAAACATTCCTAGACTCCTGTTTTATTTTTTCCTGGCTGGTAGATATAAAGTCATACCAAGTGCTATTAAGTCAGAGGTAGGAACATCATTCCCGCCAATGACACGTGCAAAAGAAAAATCTGTACTCAAAAAACGCGTTATATCATAATTGACACCAAATCCATAAGTCGGACGAAACCTGTCGACGGTTTCACTATCATACTTGACCGTCTCAATGGTTTGACTGGCCGCTGTGGAGGTTACAACAGAGCCATTATCCAGCTGGTTTGTCATGACAAACGCCGCACCTCCTTTGCCATAAATACTGATATTATTTGCCAGCGGCAGACTCATCTTAAGCACAGTATCAATAGCACCTTCATTTAATTGGGCATTTTTACCTGCCACGCCATAAATATTTTTGATTTTAACACTTGCATACTGAGTGTAACCACCTTCAATATCGAAATAGGGAGAAAGCTTAATACCCGCATAAGCGCGGCCTGCAAAGCCATCATTGTCAATATCTACCTGAGCTGAACCATGGCCGCTGCTATCAGGATCGGATTGCAGAGGTGCGCTTTTTACGGCGGAGTTTATATTCGTACTATCTATTTTGCTTTCACCAAGCTGAACTCCAGTGTAAAACCACTCATCTCCTGCAAAAGTCACTACGGAAAACCCCAAAAAAAACAAAAAAACTAAGATTTTCATAATTATTATACTCAGTATATTGTTATCGTCAGAAAGCCAGGAATCTCATGTGTGTTGAGTATATAGTCTCCGCGGTTGAGATCGCGAGTTTCTGGCTTGCTCTTTTCCGCCCTATGCAATAATTAAAACTGCACAATATGAATAACTATTGCTTGTTTTAATTATTGCATAGGA
>JABEVJ010000295.1 GCA_013043985.1 Legionellales bacterium
GAAGCTCACGACTCTTTTCACCTTCAAGCGCGACTTTCGTACGGAATGACATCGAGCGCTCAACAATATTTTAGAAACTCGCGATCTCAATCGCGGTGAGTATAGACTCGCCGCCGTCATCTTTTTATAACATAGGAGAAATAGAATATGCCAACTTTCCAAAGAAATAATGATATCCTTACTACCGTTGCAATTGAAAACATAGCAACTAAATCAGCAGAAGAAATAGCAAAAACTGCTTTTGAAAATGTCATCTTGGATCTTAATCTGAATGATCATCAACCGATTACTCCAAATGGCTCGGGTGTGGTATTAGTTTTTCATATGCCTGATGGAATACGTTATGGATTAGGGGCGATGCGTGAAAATCCTGAATTAAAGGATGAGAAAACAGATCAAGGCACCTCCTACCCTAAGCAAGCACAAACAGCAATTGGGGGAACATTATTTGATGCAACAAAGCCTTTATTAACTTCCATGATTGGTGCAGTAAAATACAAATTTTTTGCTGATAAAGACCTCGGTTCTGATGCACTAGAAGCACAACAAGCAGTGAGCCGCTTAATAAACAGCATTGAAGACCCCAAGGGATGGGCACAAGATATCTGCATACAAACCAATCAGGCTTGGGAAATGAACTATTTAACCGCTATAAAACATATTCAGTGTACAGAACAAGACTTGGATTCTCTCGAAAAGTCCTTTGAAACTATTTTTAAAGTCGCGCGCGAAAAAGGCGAAGAGGCTCGCCGTTTGTCTGATTTTAAACGTTATCGTCTGGTCGAGACAGTCAAAAACTTGAGTAAGGAAGATGCTTCTTTAGAGGAGCTGCCAAAAGCTCAAAAAGCATTTCAAGCAAATGCAACCGTTATTTTCAATGACTTAGCCATGCTAACTTTTAAAGACAATGGCAATTTTAAACCAAAGAACCAACCGAGTAATCTTGCTCAGTTATCCTTGGTTTCTGAGTTGCAAAAAGCTGAGAAAGAAGAGTTCGCTCCAAGCTTTGCAATTTAAATTGAGCAGCTCATTTCTAGCTAATAGTCGCTGTCGCGCAACATAAAAGGATATACCATGCAAATTTTTCTGGTGGGCGGTGCCGTCCGTGACCAACTGTTGGGTCGCCCTGTCACCGAACGCGATTGGGTGGTAATAGGAGCTACTCCAGAGCAAATGTTGGCGCTGGGTTTTCAACAAGTCGGCCGCGACTTCCCTGTTTTTTTGCATCCAACCACCAAAGAAGAATATGCGCTGGCACGCACCGAGCGTAAAACTGGCAAAGGTTATAAAGGTTTTACCGTTTCGGCTGATACCACCGTCACCCTTGAAGAAGATTTATATCGCCGCGATATCACCATCAACGCCATGGCAATGACTGAAAACGGCGAGCTGATTGATCCTTTTGGCGGTCATTATGATCTTAGCCAAAAGCAAATACGACACGTTTCTGAGGCTTTTATTGAAGACCCAGTCCGCGTATTACGTATTGCCCGTTTTATGGCGCGTTATTATCACTTAGGCTTCACCATTGCCCCAGACACTTTTGCGCTCATGCAAGATATGGTCAAAGCAGGCGAAATTGATCACTTAATTCCCGAGCGCGTTTGGCAAGAATTATACAAAGCATTGCAAGAAAAACATCCATCATTATTCATTAGTACTCTGCGCGATTGTGGTGCACTGGCGGTGATACTCCCTGAAGTCGATCAATTATATGGCGTTCCCAATCCCCCCAAATGGCATCCTGAAATTGATACGGGGATTCATACTCACATGGTTGTCGATGCAGCCGCCAAACTCAGTCCTTTACTGACCGTGCGCTTTGCAGCCTTGGTGCATGATCTTGGAAAAGGCCTGACACCACGTCAGTATTGGCCAAGCCATCATGGTCATGAAGAAAAGGGAGTGCACCTTATTGAAGCACTTTGTCAACGTTTAAAGATTCCAAATGAATTTAAACAACTCGGAGTCCTGGTGTCTCGCTACCATGGCATGGTACACCGTGTTTTCGAGTGCAAAGCTGATACGCTGCTCAATTTATTTGAAAAAACAGATGCTTTTCGCCGATCTGAACGATTTGAAGCTTTTTTATTGGCTTGCATGGCTGATTTTCGGGGACGTACTACTTTTGAACATAGACCCTACCCACAACTAGATTATTTGAGCAAAGCACTATCTGCAGCCAATAGCGTTTCTACCCAGCCTCTTATTGATCAAGGTTTGTGCGGCCTTGAGTTGGCTACAGCATTAAAAGAAAAGCGAATTGAAGCTATACACCGTGAGATGGCATCATGAAATCACTTGATTTTTTGGTATGAGATCGCGTAAACTTGACAGAAGAATATTTATTTTAAATGACAAAAGGTTTAAATAATGGCACGTATTACGGTTGAAGACTGTCTTGAAAATGTAGAAAATCGTTTTGAATTAGTAATTTTGGCCTCGCGCCGCGCGAGAAATCTAGCTGAAGGCGCAACGCCATTACTGCCAGTTGACAATGATAAAGTCACTGTTCTTGCTCTCCGTGAAATTGCAGCCAAACTGATTACACCAGCAATCATGATTGAACTTGCCAAAGAGAAGGCCGCTTCGGAATAAACTTATACTCAACACACATGAGTTTTCGGATTTTATAACGCAGGAATTTTGCGTCAGGTAAAACGATTAAAACAAGCAATAGTTATTCATATTGTGCAGTTTTAATCGTTTTACCTGGCGCAAAAGGACAAGTTAAAAAACCGAAAACTCATGTGTGTTGAGTATATATGTGTTGAGTATATACTCCTCGCAATTAAAGGAGTCTTGAGTGAGCTACTTTGAGCCCTTGGACACAGCAATCCAGCGCTATCTTGATCAGGAACAAATCACAAAAATTCGTGAAGCGTTTTTGTTTTCAGAACAAGCACACCAGGGTCAAACAAGAAGTACTGGCCATGCCTATGTCACGCATCCGGTAGCAGTGGCAACTATCTTGGCTGAGATGCGGATGGATTCCCAAACCATCATGGCTGCTCTTTTGCATGATGTCATAGAAGACACCCCTGTTGACAAAAAAAAAATCGCCACCCGATTTGGTGAATCAGTTGCTGAGCTGGTTGACGGCGTCAGCAAATTAACACAAATCAAGTTTGAAAGCCGCGCTGAGGCTCAAGCCGAAAATTTTAGAAAAATGGTCTTGGCTATGGCACAAGATCTCCGTGTTATCATTATTAAACTTGCTGACCGCCTGCACAATATGCGCACTTTAGGTGCATTGACCTCTGACAAACGCCGACGCGTTGCCTTAGAAACACTTGAAATTTATGCCCCTATTGCCAATCGTCTGGGAATGCATGGTATTCGCATCGAATTAGAAGACTTGGGGTTCTCAGCCTTATATTCCATGCGATACCGAGTATTAAGCGAAGTAGTCAAAAAAGCACGAGGAAACCGCAAAGAAATTTTAAGTGTGATCAAAAAATCCCTGTTAGATGTCCTGGCTCGCCAAGGAATAACGCCCATCGAGTTATCTGGTCGAGAAAAACATCTTTATAGTATTTACAAAAAAATGCGGACTAAACGCATCCCCTTCTCGGAAATTATGGATGTTTACGCCTTTCGCGTAATCGTTGACTCGGTGGATAGTTGTTATAGGGTATTAGGAGTAGCACATAACCTATACAAACCGGTTCCCGAGCGTTTTAAAGACTACATTGCCATTCCTAAATCTAATGGGTATCAATCACTTCATACCACTTTATTTGGCCCTTACGGTGTTCCGATTGAAATTCAAATTCGCACAAAGGAAATGGATGCCATTGCAGAAAGTGGAATTGCCTCTCACTGGTGGTATAAAACGAATGAAATTATGGTTAATCAGGCACATATCAGAGCACAGCAATGGTTAAAAAACTTACTTGAAATTCAACAAAGTACGCATAATTCACTTGAATTTATTGAAAATGTTAAGATTGATTTATTTCCGGATGAAGTTTACGTCTTTACCCCAAAAGGAAGAATATTGGAACTGCCGCATGGTGCCTCAGTAATTGATTTTGCCTATGCTATCCATACTGACATTGGTGATAGCTGTGTTGCCGCCAAAATCAACCGTCGTCTCGCACCTTTGAGTATGCCCTTAGTCAATGGGCAAACGGTAGAAATCATTACCTCGCCTAGCGGACGCCCCAATTTGGCATGGTTAAATTTTGTAGTAACAGGAAAAGCACGTAGTAGTATAAAATATTATCTGAAACATCAACACCAGGCTGAGTCCATTGCATTGGGTCGCCGCCTAATTGAACGAGCACTTGAAACGCTCAATCTCAGTCTAAATAAAATTCCCCGCTCCAATATCAAAAGAGTGCTGAAAGAATCCAACTATACCACGCTCGAAGATTTGCTAGAGTCTACAGGCTTAGGTAACCAATCCCCACTGATTCTTGCAAGACGCCTGGCGCGAGTTGTGAAGGAAGAAAATGAACTTGAGGAAAGTGAAAAAGAATTAGCCATTCAAGCATTATCCAAACGTCCATTATTGATCAAAGGTACAGAAGGAATTCCTCTCACTTTTGCAACCTGTTGCTATCCTGTACCTGGTGATGTTATCTTGGGCATCTTTGATGCGGGGAAAGGCATTATTATCCACCACGAACAGTGCTCAAGAATTGCTCAAGCGCGTAATACTGAAAAAAGCATATCAATTAACTGGGAAGAAAATATTTCTGGTGAATTCCCGGTTGCAATAAGCGTAGAATTAATGGATAAACGCGGCGTACTGGCCGAATTAGCTGGTGCCATCTCAGAAGTTAATGCTAATATTGAAAATATCCACGTACGAAAGCATGATGGTCGTTATTGTGTGGTAGAATTGCTCATCTCGGTCTCTGATCGAGATCATTTAGCACATGTTATGCGACGTATTCGTAAAATTTCGGTAGCATCAAAAATTACCCGAATCAGAGCACGTTAATAAGGATCGCGCCCGAAATAGCCTCCCATTCTGGCGCGAAGCTGATGTTCAAATTTGATGCCAGAATGGGAAGCTATTTCGGACGCGATCCTAAGGAAACTGACTTATGACTGTATTAAAAAAAGCATTCACAACCTCTCAAGCACCGCAGCCCATTGGCCCTTATTCTCAAGCAATCCGCGTCAATGATACTGTCTATATTTCAGGTCAAGTACCGATTAATCCTGAAACTAACCAAGTTCATGAAGGCACATTCAAACAACAATTGTATATGATGTTCGATAATTTGAAAGCAATTACTGAAGCAGCAGGCGGCAGCATGAACCAGATCGTCAGGATCAGCCTTTATTTAATTGACTTAAGTCAGTTTGCTTTAGTCAATGAAGTAATGGCTGAATATTTTAGTGAGCCCTACCCTGCTCGCTCAACGATTGGCGTGGCTAGTCTACCAAAAAATGTACCTTTTGAAGTTGATGCCATTATGGTATTACATCAAACAACGGGTCGATAACTCCTATACTCCTCGGAATTGAATCTGCGGCGTTGTTGCGGTTGACCTCTCGCCGTCCTCATGTACAGGTAGTACACTCCGGCGGCTCGAGTCAACCGCGCCTAGCCGCAAATCCAATTCCGAGGAGTATACTCAATAAACATAAGTTTTTAAGGAACCTAATTATGCGCCATAGCGGTAGAGCCTCTGATGAGCTACGTGAAATACAAATTATTCGACATTATACCAAACATGCTGAAGGATCAGTTTTAATTACTTTTGGCGATACACAGGTTATTTGTACTGCCAGCGTTACCGAAGGCGTTCCCCGCTTTTTAAAAGGAACCGGAGAAGGCTGGTTAACTGCCGAATATGGAATGCTGCCCCGCTCAACCAATACTCGAGTTGAGCGTGAAGCAGCAAAAGGCAAACAATCAGGCCGCACACAAGAAATTCAAAGATTGATAGGTCGTGCTTTGCGCGCAGCAATCAACTTGAAAAGCATCGGTGAAAATACGATTGTAGTTGATTGCGATGTAATTCAAGCTGATGGAGGAACAAGAACTGCAGCCATCACAGGCGCGTGTGTTGCCATCTATGATGCGATTAATCATTTAAAGCGAAAAAATGCTATCAAAGGAGAAGCTTTTAAACAACTGATCGCGGCTATTTCCGTAGGAATTCATAAAGGTGTGCCAGTACTTGATCTCGATTATATTGAAGACTCCAATGCCGAAACTGACCTTAATGTCGTCATGAGCAGCAAAGGCGGCTTGATTGAGGTACAGGGAACAGCTGAAGAAGGTGAGTTTTCGCATGATCAGCTCAACGAGATGATTACCTTGGCCAAACTCGGTATTACTGAGCTTCTAGAGAAACAAAAGCAAGTTTTAGGACTTTAATATCGAGATTTTTTCTATATTCATTAAACTATCAATAATGGCTCAATACATGAATACCTAACAAATCATCAGGTCACAAATGAAATTTTTGTCAGGTTTCTGGAAATAATGGTATATCTCGGGTCTGAAAAAGGAGCAAGTTGGTTGCAAGCTAAGTTACCTGCTCTCCATAACTATTTTCAAGATCAAATATTGGCTAGATTAAAATTTTCGCTTGCAAACTAGGGTCTGTTGACAATTGGTTCTTTGAAGCGAAAAAAGAGAGAATCGAGGAAAAATTGGTTCTTGTTTGAGGCGAATAGCAAGCTATTTAACGA
>JABEVJ010000029.1 GCA_013043985.1 Legionellales bacterium
GTTTTCGTTAAATAGCTTGCTATTCGCCTCAAACAAGAAGCAATTTTTCCTCGATTCTCTCTTTTTTCGCTTCAAAGAACCAATTGTCAACAGACCCTATAAAAAAAGGGCGGTAATACTGCCCTTTTTATTATGAGAAAATGGAAGAGACAAGACTTACATCATGCCATCCATTCCGCCCATTCCACCCATACCGCCTGCTGCACCAGCACCTTCAGAGGCTTTCTTTGGTTTCTCTGCAATCATGCATTCGGTTGTCAATAATAATCCAGCAATTGACGCAGCGTGTTGTAAAGCACAACGTGTGACTTTTGTTGGGTCAATGATACCAGCTTTAACCATGTCAACAAATTCGTTTGTTGCTGCATTAAAGCCAATATTACCTTTTGCTTGCAATACTTTATCCAGGATAACAGCGGGTTCTTGACCTGCATTAGCCACGATTTGACGTAAAGGATAAACCATTGCGCGTGCAGCAATCGCAATACCGATGGTTTGTTCTTCGTTAGCCCCTTTGAGGTCAACAATTTTTTGCATCACACGAACCAGAGCGACACCACCACCAGGAACAATCCCTTCTTCAACAGCAGCGCGAGTTGCATGCAAGGCATCTTCAACACGAGCTTTCTTTTCTTTCATTTCAACTTCAGTTGCAGCGCCAACTTTGATAACAGCAACACCACCGGATAATTTAGCAACACGCTCATTTAATTTTTCGCGGTCGTAATCGGAGGTAGCATCATCAGCTTGCTTGCGGATTTGAGCAATACGTTCTTGGATTGCATCAGGTTTGCCAGCACCATCAATAATAGTAGTATCGTCTTTGGTGATAATAACACGTTTAGCTGTACCCAAATCTGGCATACCAGCAGATTCAAGGGTACGACCCAGTTCTTCAGCAATAACAGTTGCATTGGTCAATGTTGCGATATCTTGCAGCATTGCTTTGCGGCGATCACCAAAACCAGGTGCTTTTACTGCGGCAACTTTAACAATACCACGAAGATTATTGACTACTAATGTTGCTAATGCTTCGCCTTCAACATCTTCAGAAATAATCAACAAAGCGCGGCCAGATTTGGCAACAGCTTCCAAGGTTGGTAACATTTCACGGATGTTGCTAATTTTTTTGTCAACTAACAGAACAAAGGGATTTTCCAGCTCTGCGCTCATGTTTTGTTGATTGTTTACGAAGTAAGGTGATATATAACCACGATCAAACTGCATACCTTCAACAACATTCAATTCCATATTGAGTGATTGGCCTTCTTCAACCGTAATCACGCCTTCTTTACCCACTTTCTCCATCGCAGCTGCAATAGCTTCACCAATTTCAGGGTCACCATTAGCTGAAACAGTACCAACGTCTTTAATCTGTTCTTTTGTTGTGCATTCTTGTGAAAGGTTTTTCAACTCTTCAACGGCTGCCTTGACTGCTAAATCAATTCCACGCTTCAATTCGATTGGGCTGCCACCAGCAACCAGTACACGCAAACCTTCGCGGTAGATAGCACGTGCTAACACAGTTGCTGTTGTGGTGCCATCACCAGCAACATCAGATGTCTTGGAAGCAACTTCCTTGACCATTTGTGCGCCCATATTTTCAAAACTGTTCTCGAGTTCAACTTCTTTTGCGACGGATACGCCGTCCTTAGTGATCGTAGGAGAGCCATAAGCTTTGTTTAAAACAACATTACGGCCTTTAGGTCCCAACGTGACTTGTACAGCATCAGCCAGATAGTTAACACCTGACAGGATTAATTCGCGAGCATTGTCACCAAAACGAAACTCTTTTGCATTACTCATTTATCATTACCTCTTGTTAATTGTTCAGTATTACCCTTCAATGATGCCCATGATATCGTCTTCACGCATCACAACTAATTTTTTACCAGCAACTTCAACTTCTGTGCCAGCATATTTACCGAATAACACTTTGTCACCTTTTTTGACGGCAACTTCGATTACCACGCCGCTTTCCGAGGTTTTGCCTGGACCAACAGCGACAATTATACCCATAATCGGTTTTTCACCTGCTGTGTCAGGGATCAAAATCCCGCCAGTAGTTTTTGTTTCATTTTCCAAACGTTGAACAACTACACGATCGTGTAGCGGACGAATATTTGACATCGACTTTTTCTCCTCATGTGATTAAGATAGTCAGTCAGTGCGGTGAGATTTCACAGACACTAACATCTGACCTCTTATATGAGGTAAACTAGCCGTAATTCAAGGGCAAGCATGTAAAAAAATTTTAGTAAAAAATTGCAAGGAGACAAATTTAGCATGGTAAGGTCTTTGGTTCGGGGAATTTTTTTCATTTTCATGGGGATAGCATTAGCTGGATGTGGGAAAAGCAAATATGCATCATTATATAATTCATTACCTATTAACACAGATGGTAATCCAACTGGGAAAATTGCGGTCGTTGAGTTTCTGGATTATTCTGATCTCGACTCTCTCAAAATGGCCACTATTCTTAATGAAGTGATGGAACAACGTCCTAATGTACGGATTATTTATCATCCCATTATTATCAACCCTAAAAAAGCCTATTTTACCAAGTTAGTTCTTGCGGCGGGTTTACAAGATCGATTTCTTGCAGCTCATCATTTAATGGTGAATGCATCCAATCAACTGACTGAAAATCAGACAATTGATCTGCTGTCACAGGCATTTGTTGATGTCAATGAATTAAAGCGCAGGGAAGATAGCGCAGAAGTTGAGTCTGAACTGAGCGCCGATGAAAAATTGGCGCAGACATGGCAGGTGAATAAAGTGCCTGCTTTCTTTATCGGGCGAGTAGACCATAAACCACAAAAACTTGTTGGCCCGCAAACTTTAATACAATTACTGGCAGTGATTGATCAGGAGAGTGCAAAATAATGCGTTTATACCCCTCGATATTGAATCTGCAGCGTTGTTGCTTTTTGACAGCTCGCCGCCGTCATGTATTGAATATACACTCCGTTGGCTCGCGTCAAAAGCACCTAGCTGCAAATCCAATCTCGAGAGGTATATTGATTTGTTGGATGAAAATTTTAATTTGCGGTCTATTTTTTTTCAGTTGCTCAGTCAGTGCAGCAAACATTTTTGAACTCAATGATAACCCCTTGCCCGTCGATCAGGCTTACCATTTTTCTGCAACGCGGCATGATAATGTCATTGATGCTCACTGGCAAATGGCAAAAGGATATTATCTTTATCAGACGCATTTTTGTTTTGTCCTGAATGATCAAACCATAAAAAGCGTTCCGTTACCGCCTGCCGAGCGCCTGCAAGATGAGGTTCTGGGTACATTTAATGTTTATTCCAATCAACTCAATATTCAAATTCCCGTGCCATCTCAATATGCAGAGCAGTCAGTTCAATTCGGCGTATGCTATCAAGGATGTTCAAGCGGTCATTTTTGTTATCCGCCTGTTAAGCAGACGCTGGTTTTGCCTCCCAACACCTCGCAAGCTGTGACAGGTCAAAGCCAGACAGTCAGTAGTCAGCCTCCTTTAGTTCCTGAGCAAGATCATCTCACTGCACTATTAGTTAAAGGTAGTATTTGGCTTGGTTTACTTAGTTTTTTTGGGTTGGGTTTATTGCTCAGCTTTACTCCCTGTGTGTTGCCAATGATTCCTATTTTATCAGGTTTAATTATTGGGCATGAAGGAATCAGTACTGTAAGAGCTGCCTGGATTTCATTAACCTATGTTTTGAGCATGGCACTGACTTATGCGCTGATTGGGATTGTTGCGGGTCTGGCAGGAGCTAACCTGCAAACTTTATTGCAGACACCCATTGCCATTGTTTTGATGTGCTTGTTATTTGTTCTGCTTGCCTTGTCACTATTTGGTTGTTATGAAATTCACCTACCCCAAGCTTTGCAGCAGCGTCTTACCAGTATCAGCAATCATCAAAAAACAGGGAGTTTCATTGGTGCTGCATTGATGGGGTGTTTGGCAACACTTATTGTTTCTCCCTGCGTCAGTCCTGCTTTGATAGCTGCGGTGACCTATATTGCTGAAACTGGCAAAGTAGTTATGGGTGGGCTTGCCTTGTTTGTGATGGCACTTGGTATGGGCGTTCCCTTATTACTGGTGGGAACATTTGGCGGTCGTATGTTGCCAAGGACAGGGCATTGGATGGAGACGATTAAACAGGTTATTGGGGTATTTATGCTGATGGTTGCATTAATACTGCTCGATAGGATTGTTCCTCAACGCTTGTATCTAGTTTTGTGGGCAAGCTTGCTGATTATATGCTCTATTTATCTTGGATTGTTGCAAGCTGCGTTAACAGGTTGGTCTAAGCTCTGGAAGGGCATTGGTTTATTATTTGCAATTATGGGAACGATTTTGTTAGTTGGTGCAGCAGAAGGTAATGGAAGTATTTTCCAGCCACTGACACCAACTAATGCCCAAGCAAAAACCACTTCCGCTGAGTTTGCGATAGTGAACACAAATAATGCGCTCGAGAACTTACTGGAAGAGGCAAAAAAAAGTCATAAAATCACTGTTTTGGATTTTTATGCTAAATGGTGCCTGAGTTGCAAAGAGATGGATATGCGCACCTTTCGCAATCCAAAGGTAAGGCAGGCGATGCAAGGGATGCAGCGCGTGCAGGTTGATATGACTACCGATACGCCGGATATTAAAGCGATAAAAAAACAATATCAGGTTGTTGCACCACCTACGGTGATTTTTCTTGATGCTAATGGGCAGGAAATTCCGAATACTCGAATAGTGGGTGCGGTGAGTGCGAAGGCGTTTTTGGAAAGGGTAGAGGGTATAAAATAATTTCACAGTCAGCGATTTTGAGATTGCACCTGTCAAATTTAGACAGGTGTTTTGGTGGTATTTTTAATATACAATATGCAAGTAGTTTATAACTAACATTAAAAAAATATAAAAATTTAGATTTAATATGAGGAACTATTTGTCATGACCATTATCCACCGCCAAAGATTTGAGCTAATTAAAGAATTATTGATTCAACGCGTCACAAAAAGAGAGAATGTTTTAGTATATCCAAAACCAGGGTTAGGAAATAAAATACTTTCTCTGGTAAAAAAGGACAATACTACACGTGAAAAATACGAGAATATCCTGCAAAATATAAAGATGCTTGATGCCAAAGATGAAAATGTTGTTTTTGCTATAGTTGCTCTTTTCGTTGACATTATGAATCTGATCCTCAGGAATCCAAATCTTAATGACGATGATTTTTCTAATCATAATCGCCGTTTTATAAAAATGTTTCAAGAGATATTAAAAACTGCGCCGATGGAAGATGTTGCACAGGAAAAAGAAATGTATGAGCAAAAAATGGGGATTTCTCTTTTGTCTATAAAAAATGACGCTTTCAATAAATGGATAATGAAAAGATTAGTAAATTTATTGGATGCAGTTATAAAAGATATAAAAATTGAATACAACCAAGAATCAGATCTTTTTAAATACAACCAAGGGCGGGCTAATATTGTCAGCTCAGTAGTTATCGATTCTTCTTTCAAGAAAATTATGCCTTACTTAGAGGCTCCAGATTATGCTATACCCAAACTGATTGAAAATTCGATATATGGTATAGCAATGCTCTCGCCCGTATAGTAAGATGGCGAACGATGAAAATAACCTTAAGTGCTCA
>JABEVJ010000030.1 GCA_013043985.1 Legionellales bacterium
GAGGCGAATAGCAAGCTATTTAACGAAAACAAGAACCAATTTTTACCGATTACACTCTTTTTGCAGCCAAAGAACCAATTGTCAACAGACCCTAATATCATGTTTTTTTATTCCTGTGTATCAACCAACCCAAAGGCTCTTGGGCATCATACAATGAACTTCCTTCTCACCGGAAACAAAGGGTGAAAAACGACAATCCATCGTAAAGCTCGAGAGAATATAAACCTGCGTCAGCGGCATATTTTTAGCAGCAGCTACTTTCTGGAGCATCGCCATCGAAGCTGTACTCATCGCTTGCAAGGCATCTGGATCTTTACTTACTGTGACAAAACTTTGTGCATCATCACTGGAAAGCAAAGGTGTTGGAACTGTACTATGGTTTTTGGGAATAATACAGTAAATTCCTTTCACCCCGTTGACAACCTCAGCAATCGGACAATCCCAGATTTTATACATAATTTTAGTCGCTGCATCCTCTGTTACATGACGTTGCTGCATCAGAAACTGAACAGTCTGAGCCTTTACAATATCTAATGCTTTGTTTAAATCTGTATCGTAACCCACCGTGATCCAACTGGTGGGCGTTTCAACTTCTGGCCACTCCAGTTTTTTATTTTTAATCAGATCAATTGTGACTGTGAATTCAGAAAACGCCGTTTCAATAGCAGTTAAGTCAATTTCACCATTACCTTGTCCGGCATGAGAATCTCCTGTCCATATCATTCCACCCTTCATAAAAACAGGTAAATACAAGGTGGAGCCTGCTGTCAATTCTCGTAAATCCATATTACCGCCATATTGTCCTGGTGGATCGCTATCATACGAGCCTGGTTTGGCGGGAGCGACAGCAATCACACCCGGAAAAGGCGCGAGAGGAATAACAATGCCTGGCGCAAATTGAATCTGTTTTTTCTGCAGATCAATGTGGAAGTAAGATACCTGGCCATTCGGAAATAATTGCGGAAAAAGACCCTTACCCGGAATGCTATCATTAGAGGCGTAAGGCACCGGAGTAATTGAATTGAGATGAATTTTCAACACATCGCCCGGTTCAGCCCCTTCAACATAAATTGGGCCAGTGAGTGTATGAGGACCACGATTAGCCACCGCATTATTCATTTTGATAATTTTAGCGACTGAGACACCCGGTATGACTTGATTATCTGCTGCCGCTAAGGTTTGAATGACAACTGAATCCCCTGGTTTAATCCGCAAAACAGGCGCAAGTTTGTTATTAAATACACCCCACTGAGCGGTTCCGGGCGTCGCAGGTAGAATATAAGTATTGTGAGGCTGAGAAACGTTTTTTGTTGGTGAGGTCATTAATGTCTGATCAAGTGGACCGACATAAAAGGGAAGAGAAGTTGGACTGCCAACATTGGAGTTAGCGTAAGTAGAACCCATAAATAAAATGCTTATACAAAGGGTACCTGCTAATTTTTGAACCTGTCTTTTTGCAGTCATCCATAACCTCCTGATTGTTTTCCCAAGCTAAATTTATAACACGGTGCTTTTAATTCAGCAACAGGGAGATTATTGTATACTCAACACACATGATAAAAAAGTGCCACCCTGAGCGTAAAGAATATCCTTCTTTACGCTCAGAATGGCACTTTTCAAATTTTTAGCAATTCCACAAAACGATTTTAAAAATTATGCGTTACACTCTGCCAAGCAATAATAAAATCAACAAAATGACTAAAATCAAACCAACTATACCACTTGGGTAATAACCCCAGCTCCGGCTATGAGGCCACTGCGGAATCACGCCTAGCAAGATCAAGATTAAAATAACGATTAACACAGTAACTAACATGATTTTCTTCCTTTTATTGTGGGCAAACCTTTCCTCAAATTAGGTATAGGTGATAAAGCATGAATAGTCAAACAACCCATGTGGTGGGTATTATACCCACCACATGTATTACCTCTTGCAATTTTGTCTTTAAGATGCCAAGCTCTTAAGGTTAACGTATTTTTCTATGCGCTTTTTTTGTTTCGCTCTAATTGGATTGTGTTCTTACATTAAATTGCAAAGGAAAGGAGAAAAGGATGCCTATCATTACCATCGTGTTAGTGTTGATTCTTGCAGGCTTCGGATTATGGTTAATTAATACTTATATCCCTATGGCAGGCTCTATCAAGACCATTTTGAATCTGGTTGTGGTTATTTGTGTTATTGTATGGCTCTTGTCTATTTTTGGTTTGATCCCCCCCATCAACAATCTGTTGCATACCAAAGTAAGCTAACCCGTTTGAGGTGTCCAGCATGGGAAATGGTTTGATTTTAACCAGAACTGAGGCTCCAACTTCAATTTTAGCATATATTGGGTCGGTGAATAACGTGCTAGCAGCACGTTTTCCCCCCGAACTCACGGCTCAACGTTTCAATGCATCAGATTATGCTTTCGGCTTTGAAATTGCCTCGACAGATTATGAAGATGCACTTGGCGAGGCCATATTACTGAATAACTATTGTTATGCTACTTCGACAGAATATGATTCTGCTCATTATTATCAACTGAGAACTGCCCAGGATTTTATTACCAGCGGCATGTTTATTATTCCTCGTGATTGCCAAGCTGGTTGGATCGCGCATTATATTACACAGGATCACCCCTTGTCTTTTGCAGATTTTTATCTGCAACTTTATCAAAAAGTGCTTACACCCATGGCTTTTGTGGCACTGGTTGAGTTTGAAAACTTGCATAGCATCGCTATTGCGCGACCACCTATTGATGGACGAGCTATTTTTGATCACTCGGATTATTACTACTCCATCCCTGCAACCAAGCAACGTGCTGTGCCTGCTGTTGTTATCGGGGTGCTGACCGATTACTCTAACCCCTCATTCGCGGCGGTCAACAAACAACTCGAGGCTGTGCTCTACAACAACCCCATGGATACCCGTTCATTTCCACTGACACATCATGCTCACTTATTAACATTGAAAATGCTGCCTTCTTCATTACTGGAGGTGAGTCCAGCCATGGCAGACAAAGTACGCCATCTCTTTTTAGAAGAAAGCCAAATTCGATCATTATATGCTGAGATTTACCCCATACACGCATTGAAAAATTTGTTTCCTTTCTAGGGTCTGTTGACAATTGGTTCTTTGGCTGCAAAAAGAGTGTAATCGGTAAAAATTGGTTCTTGTTTTCGTTAAATAGCTTGCTATTCGCCTCAAA
>JABEVJ010000296.1 GCA_013043985.1 Legionellales bacterium
ATAGACCTCTTTCGAAACTCGCTGCTGAGAGTCAAAAGCAAGGCGCACCGGAGCGCAGAACCGGAGCATACACGTCAGTATGTGAGGATTCGAGCACCGGAACAACGCAGCTTTTGACCTCAGCAGTAGAGTTTCGAAAGAGGTCTAATGCTTATCATGACCGGAATCAAATAGTAGGTTTAGTCATGAATAAACTCGTGTCCAGTCTTGTGCAGTTCACCGAAAAAGGCTTTATTTCATTTTATGATGATTGGGTAAAATATGATGCGTTAGCCTATCAATTGGTCAAGCTTCGGGCGGGCAATAAAATAGTGGCAGGTGTGGCACAGGGAGTCAATCAGCATGGGCATTTGCTTGTCAAGGGAGCTGATGAGGAGGTTTATGCCTATTCTTCTGGCGATGTATCTTTAGGGGATGCGAGAGAGAGGACATAAAAATAAGAGCTGATTTTCCTCTTATCACGATAATGTGGTAAAATTAAACACACTAAATAAAGACCAATCTCAACTTAAACTCAGGTAACATTCAATAAATGGTGAACAAAAGCATTGATTTTCATTGTCACGGCGTAGGGCATTTCGACTTTACTGATATTGCGGCTCTTAATTTGGCTGAGATTGAATCTATTCTGGCAATACGCAACCAACAGACGGTATTGACGCTTTATTTGCCAAAGTTTAATTTTGATAGTTTTTTACTGCTGATGGAAACTGTTTATTTAGGCAAACAGGCCGGAAAATATCCTCATATTGCAGGGTTATCTTTAGAAGGTCCATTACTGGCAAGTCACGGCGGTACGCCTGAAACAGGGGTTTGGATGCCTTCTAAAGCCCATTGGAAGGAACTTGCCCGCTGTGGTAAGCAGGGGCTAATCTACATAGTGATATCGCCCGATGCTTATCTACCTGGCGGGAATTTTATACCTGACTCAAGCGCGCCTTCTTTAACCTGGATTACAGAAACACTGCTAGAGGGCGGTGTGTTGCCTGCCCCTGGGCATTTTATTAAATCGAACCCACAAGGCAGTGCCTTGCAATTACAGAATTTATTTAATATCGTGGAGGCCTGGGGTCATGGCGCAACTATCACGGATCACCTTTTTAATGACATGCCACGTAATTTTAAACATGCTTGGCGAACTCCTGAAGAGCAGCTTCGACGTGACAAGGAAATTAAAGAAATTAATATTGATAGTTGGACTCTTGATTTGCTTGATCAGCAATTAGGTGAGGTACCCGCTACCATAATCAAAAATGCGCATAAAGGACTCGTGAAAGTTTGCCAAAACTTTGACGGAGAGCATGTTGATCTGACGATTGTTAAAAAAACCGTTGAGTTATTGGGGGCTGAAAACATGCTCATGATGACAGACTCTATCGAAAGCAAACGATTGGCTGGGAGATCACTACACATGCGATCAGATTCCACGCTCTTGTATCAAGAGCAGGGAGTTGTTGCCGCTGGCAGCCAAGGTGTTGAACGACAACTGAGTAATATGGTTGCCATGAACCTCTCAGATGAGCAAATTGATCGGATTACCTATCGCACTCCTTGTCAAATTCTTGAACAACATCGTCATTATGTAGGAAATAGGTAACATGCCATTGCTGATGATTTTTGATTGGGATGGCACGTTAGCTGATTCAGTTAATGCTATTGTGTCCTGTAAACACAGTTTGGCTGCTCAGCATCATTTACCTCCTCCTCAGCCAGAAGTTATCAAACAGGTATTGGGGATGAATTTTGAAGAGGCTATGACGATTTGTTTTCCGACAGCGACACCCTCACTTTTCGCTATTCTTTGCAGGGAATTCCAACAGTTGATACAAGATGAGCTTTACCAGGCAAGGCTTTTTCCGCAAGTGAAAGAAATGCTTTTTGCATTAAAAACGAAAAATATCAAGTTGGCTGTTGCGACGTCAAAGAGCAGGGTGGCACTCAACAAGGCCTTGATTGATACGGGATTGTCAGATAATGTCTTTGAATAGGTAAGCTTACTAGTGTGGTTTTATTGATTATTGCTATTGTCCTACTTAGCATTAAAACTTAGGAGCTGTGGTTTTATACCCGAACACCGGATTTATAAAGTGGGATTTATACCATACTCCAATAGACGTTCTTTAGTTAAGTCAGCAAGTAAAGCTGCTTTTTCCGCTTCATTGGTTGAGGTAATTAATCGCGATTCATCAAAAAAAGGTTTATATATATCAGCGAGAGAGCCATTAAGCACAATATTAGTCTGCTTTCCAATCAACTCATCTATTTTTTCCACTGAACGGTAAATCTTTTTAAAGCCTTTTACAAGAATAGCTTTTGCGGCATCATCTCCGGTGAAATAACTTCGCAGTAAAGGCTCAGCAAATAGGCAATATACATCGTGATCGGTTCGCTTAAAGCACGCTTCAGTAATTTTTTCAATTTTGCCGTTAAATTTAGCTAATACATTATGCGCCAAGTTCGACATCGGTATATAGCCCTCAGTGGCTTCGATGGTGTGCCGAATGGTCTCTACCCCTAACCAGTTTTCGCCGCCTAAATCATAGACAGGAAACTTCCAGCCACCAAGTTTTTTGAGTTTTTCATGATGCATGAACGAAAACGAAACGCCTTTATCTGCAATAAGCGAAATACCTGGTTCAGGTTTAAAAGCAGATAGGTAGGTGAGCTGCCAGTCTGACAAAAGCAGCACATGCTTAAAGTGCCTCTCAGCGAAATGGGAAAATTTCGCGCGGGTATCCTCAAATTCATAGGACTGTGTCACTAAGTTTAATGTGGCATGTTTTAATTCGGATTCTCTATTTTCACCCTCTGGTAGAGCAAATTTAATGGCTTCTTGAATGAGTTGCATTAAACTGCTTGTTGTTTCAGCCAGATCTAATCCGCCCTCAAGCTCCGATTGCCCAATAATCTGCCCATTGTGCTCTTTGATGCAGGTGAACCGTCTATTGTTAATGGAAACAATACCGATTGCCAGCGGTTTATCTGAAGAAGCAGAAAGCTTGGCTTTTTTTTCTTTATGTTTAGTATTTTTTTCAGTTAATCCGCTTAATAAATCCGTGAGATCAACATCAAGCCCTTGAGCCAGGTTCATTGCCATGGGAATGGTGATACTCATCGTGCCTTTCATTATTTTGCTGATGCTGCCAGGTGAAATACCTGAGCGCTTAGCTAAATCACTGCTGGAGAGTTGCGCCTGAGTCAAAAGATGCCGTAAATTAGTCGCAATCGTACTTAAAATATCTCGTTTTTCTATCAAAATCGTGTCCTTTTTAGAATATACCCAAACAACTTCAAAATGCTAGTTTCTGACTGGCTATTTTACGCAAGAAAAAACGATTGAAATTTGGCAATATGAGTAACTTATTACCCGCATTTCAATCGTTTTTTCTTGCACAAAATTTCTGCGTCATAATCCTAGCATTTTGAAGTTGTTTGGGTATAGTGATGATGTTTCATTTTATCTTGTATTGCTCGTATCTACCTACTTGTTTTTGTCTTTGTTATAGCTCTTCGGGATAATATAGTCTCCGCGATCTCAATCGCGGAGACTATATACCCTGAGGTATCGACACATAATTTGTAGCTGTCACGTAATGTGGAAATGATAGTAAATATGGAAAAACGCTC
>JABEVJ010000297.1 GCA_013043985.1 Legionellales bacterium
CTGTTGACAATTGGTTCTTTGAAGCGAAAAAAGAGAGAATCGAGGAAAAATTTGTTCTTGTTTGAGGCGAATAGCAAGCTATTTAACGAAAACAAGAACCAATTGTCAACAGACCCTAATATTTCATTAATAAAAAAAAGTTACACTACCCCTACTATTATTTATTTTTTATACGTAGGGGTCTTTCAAATGAAAAAAAATCAACGCAACGAACATCTGTTAATTATTCTTGATAATAGCTCTATTGATACCAATTTTTTTGGTGGTATGGGCTCCATCAGTTTGCCAATGCTCTCAAATGAGCAGGTCAATACATTGACACCGCAAGATGGATGGCACAATACTAACCATAGAAATCTTGTTACGCGAAAACTAAAAGATGGAGCTCAAATTTATTTACTGGTTACCGCCTCAGCTAGGTTGACAGGAAACACTCGTTTAGATCAATTCCAGCGAGAAGAGTATTCCGCTCACGCCCGACTTTTTTTCCAAAATATTCAGAGTGAAAATAAAAAAATAGTGATTTTCAGTCCTAACCAAGCTCGAAGCGATCAACTTCGAACATTGACTCAAGTTTTGCGTGAAGATTACCTTGCACATGATTTACCCATAATACCTATACAGTTAAGTGAGCCACTCCAATCTTTATCAGATATGGAAACCTTTGTCTCGTACGTTCAAATAGCAGAAAAAGAACGATTGGAAGCACTAATAACACCCATTCTCACCCCCCATTTTCAGAATCTTGTTCTCAAAAAAATTGACCTAAAACAAAACGATAGATTGGGAATTGGATTTCAGTTAGATGGCCGTTACGATGCGCTCCAAGAACAAGAACGGACTATCATTAGAGCTGCGCTTGCTGCTTTAGGCTATAAATTGGTGGAAAAAAAATCTTCTGTGAGTGGAAAGCATTATAGTGTTGTGCCTAATTGGATTAGTACCAAAAACAATAACAACAACAACAACAATATTATTCAGACTCGTGAAATACCGATTGGCCGTAGGTTATTCCAACTTCCATCTGATGCAACGATTGGTGATTTAAAGCAAGCATATTATAACGATCAAACAATGATTGAGGGCTCGCGATGGTATTATGCTGGAATACTTATCCCCAACAATACTCTGCTTTCTACGTACAGAGCTGAGCAGTTTAATGATATTAATATGATGCGTGTACAACACAACGCAAATGTTTTTTACCCCAATAACAACAATAACAATAATAACAATAACAATAATAACAACAACAACAACAATAATAATGTCCATCCACTCGGCTACACACCTGAAGAAATTGCTGCCAGCAAGAACCCCGACAAATATCGCTTTCTACCAGCTCCTGTAAATCAAGCAGAGCAACCAAAAGCAGTAATGTCTGGCTCCGCACTACTTCAGAATCTTATACATGAGCAAAAAATATCCGCAGATTTAGCCACATATCGCACCCATAGTACAACGCCGGACGACTCTCTTCTCTCCCAAAAATTAGCGACTCTTCGAGCCAACGTTCCTGAAGCTCTTGAATGTTCCATTAATTTTGAGCCAGCAAAAATTCCAGTTAAACTTGGAACAATGCCTCAATTATTTGACTTGGAGACTATTTTAGACATGGTTCAGTATGCAAAAAACGCTAACAAAACAGAAATTTTTCACCCTAATAATCAAGCTGAAATATATAACATCGACGATGTTACGGCCTTTTTAAGTGAGAATATCAAGCCTTTAACAGAAAAGGATATCGATAATCTGATTGCAGAGCATGAAGCAAAAAGTCAGTCTCGAAATACAATTTAAGTCATCAGAGCACTCACCAGGGAAGGTGCAAGAATTAAGATGTAGCCCGTATTAGCGGAAAAAATGCACAAAAATTTGAACCTTACGGCTTTAGAAAAGAGCTTAAAAAGAAATACTTCAAGGAAAAAGCGTAATACGGGGAGGTTTCCCCCGTATTACGCTCTTTCCAATAAAGCTCTCTCCTTTTCCTTTTTTCTAAAACTGTGAAATTCAAAGCCATGTGCATTTTTTCCACTAATACGGGCTACGTTTCTTTGCAATCACTCTATCCCAAAATGTGCAATCACCTCTTGCAAAAGCTGGCGTTTCTCTGCAACCCAATTTGCCGTATTTTGCATTTTTTTCTGATAACCCTCTATTTCAACCGCAATTGATGATCGACCTTTATGATTGTTGGTATCATGTAAAACTGCTATATTTTTTAGATTAAGTGCATCATAAACACTGTGGTCAATCAACTCAGAGAATGCTTGCATTTCGTCTAATGTTAATGACTCCAGCGAACAATTTTTTGTGACGCAATAAGCCACCATTTTGCCAACTATTTCATGCGCCTGACGAAAAGCAACTTTTTTCTTCACCAAATACTCTGCCAATGCGGTGGCATTTAAAAAACCGTTTTCGGTCGCTGCACTCATCCTCTCTGCATTGATTTTGATGCCTCGCAATAAAGGCGCATAGACAGACAAGACCGAACGCACCGTTTTTACCGTATCAAATAAGGGCTCTTTATCTTCTTGTAAATCACGATTGTAAGTAAGCGGCAATCCTTTTAGCAAAGTCAATAAACTCATTAAAGAACCATAAACACGCGCTGTTTTACCACGTGTCAACTCTGCTACATCAGGATTTTTTTTCTGTGGCATCATACTGCTGCCCGTACAAAACTCATCACTCATGCTAATAAAATTGAACTCCTGACTCGACCAAAGAATCAATTCTTCACTTAAACGAGATAAATGCGCCATGATTAAGCTGGCTGCCGACAAAAATTCAATAACAAAATCTCGATCACTGACTGCATCCATGGAGCTTGAATACACTGAGTCGAATTTCAATATTGCCGCAACGTAGTTTTTATCAATACCCATAGTACTGCCATTTAATGCCCCTGCTCCCAATGGCGATTGATTAATTCGCCCCCAGCCATCCTTTAAACGTAAAATATCGCGCTGCAACATACCGCTGTACGCTAACCAATATTGTGCAAGAAAAACCGGTTGTGCACGCTGCAGATGGGTATATCCAGGCAAAATAATTTCGCGGCTTGATTGTGCCAGCTCAATCAATGTTGATTGCAGCTGCAATAATAAATCAATAATATCGATCGTTTGTCTGCGTAAATATAAGTGTAAATCCAAGGCAACCTGATCATTTCGACTACGTGCTGTATGCAGTTTACCCGCTACCTCACCTAATTCAAGATAAAGCAAACGCTCTATATTCATATGAATGTCTTCATCTTCAATTTGAAAATCTACTTCATTTGCGCTCAGCTTATGAGCGATATTCAATAAACCTTGCTGCAACAAGCGTGATTCAGATTGGGTTAAAATATCACATTCGCCCAGCATGGCGGCATGTGCCATGCTCCCCAGTATATCGTCATATGCCAGCTCCTGATCGACTTCAATCGATGAGGTAAAACACTCAACCTCAGGTAAGGTATTCATGTTAAAACGGCCGCCCCATAATTTTTTACTCATGATTCTCCCCTTGATTAATTTGATGATACAATTGTGTCGGCAAACCAAACAGCTTGATAAACCCTTCTGAAGCATGATGATCAAATGTATCTGAAGCATCATAAGTCGCGAGTTTTTTACTATAAAGTGAATAAGGTGAAGTTCTGCCAACCACCGTTGCATGGCCTTTAAATAATTTAAGTCTAATCACGCCAGTAACAGATTTTTGCGTTTCAAACAAAAATGCCTGCAATGCATCACGTAAAGGTGAAAACCATAGCCCATCATAAATTAAATTGGCAAATTGCTGATCAATAATCGGTTTAAATCGTGCTACTTCTCTTACCAGTGTCATCGCTTCCAGCGCACGATGTGCGGTAATTAACGTTATTGCCGCTGGTGCTTCATAAACTTCTCGCGATTTAATCCCTATTAATCGATTTTCAATATGATCAATTCGACCAATACCGTGACGACCAGCCAATTCGTTTAACATTTCAATACAGGTAAGGAAGGATAAAGACTCTCCATTTAATCCCACTGGCACACCATGCTCAAACTCAATGGTTATTTCATCTGTAATATCCGGTGTTTTACTGACAGCCTGCGTAAGTGCATAAGCGGCTTCAGGTGGTTCAACCCAGGGATCTTCAAGCATACCGCATTCGCAGCTTCGACCCCAGAGATTTTGATCGATACTAAATGGATTATCCAGATTAATGGGCAGTGGAATAGCATGTTTTTTAGCATAAGCAATCGCGTCTTCACGAGCTAATGGAAATTCCCTTGCAGGAGCAATGATTTTCAAATGCGGTGCTAATGCCTTAATACTCACATCAAATCGCACTTGATCATTGCCCTTGCCAGTACAACCATGTGCGACCGCCACCGCTCCTTCTTTTTGCGCGATTTCCACTAATTTTTTTGCAATTAAGGGTCGTGATAGTGCCGAAATTAGCGGGTAAACGCCTTCATACATGACATTTGCTTGCAGCGCAGGTGCAAGTAATTCTTCCGCAAATTGATCTTTCAAAGGTAGGGAATAGTGTTTTATCGCACCCACTTTCAATGCTTTTTCTTTGATGGGAGCCAGGTCTTTGCCTTCACCAATATCTGCGGTCACTGCAACCACATCATAACCATATTTTTCTTGTAACCATTTAACGGCGCAAGAAGTATCAAGACCGCCTGAATAAGCTAAAATAATTTTTTCTCTCATGTTTTTTCTCCTAATAAATTCAACAAAATCGCCTTCTGAATATGCAAGCGATTTTCACTTTGCCTGAATACAACCGAACATACGCTTTCAGGCAATGTTTCACTCACCTCTTTTCCACGCTCCATCGGCAAACAGTGCATAAACACACTCAGGGGATGAGCATGAGACATCAATGCTTCATTTACTTGAAAACCCTCAAATAAATGATCGGCTCTTTTTGCTTCAAATCCCATACTTGCCCATACATCGGTATAAACTGCATGTGTTCCTTTAACCGCTTCTACTGGCATAGAAAAACCTTGTATTTTTCCATTTTCCGGCGTTAGTCGCGCTAAGCTGCGGGCAAGAATAGCAGCATCTGGCTGCCTGTCAGCAGGGCAACAATAATGCACATCGACTCCCATTTGTGGCACCAATAACAGGAAACTATGCAACATATTATTACCATCACCAATATAACTAAATCGTAACCCTTTTAATTCACCGAATATTTCTTTTAATGTCAGTAAATCAGCCAATATCTGACAGGGATGATGTAAATCAGACAAGCCATTGATGATTGGGATCGGTGAAACCGAAGTCATTTTCGGAAAAATGCTATCATCATGTGTTCGAACCATAATCGCATGACAATAACCCGCTAATACCCTTGCATAATCTTCTGGGGTTTCTGCTTTGCGTGAGCTATCGATACTTTCAATCACGTCACCGCCTAATTCACGCATAGCAACCGTGAAACTAAAACGGGTACGCAAAGAAGGTTTATCAAAAATCATCGCCAATTGTTTTCCTGCTAAACTGCATCGCTTTTTCCCTTGTAATCGTTCTTTTTTTAGCAAAATAGCCAGTTCAATTAACTGATTAATTTGTGCTGCTGAAAGTTCTTCGCCTGTAAATAAATGCAATTTCTGCTTTAAATAAGGTAAATTTTCATAGTGTATTTGCATTGGTTTATAACTCCATTGTTCATTAGCCAGCATTGAGCGCAAAATGGCTCGGGCAGCCTGCACCGTTGTCGCGAGACATATTTGATAAGTAATCGCAAAACGTGCCGCCTCCAAAATATAACTTTCTGGTTTTCCAATAACACCCAGCGCAATGACCATTGAAAAATCAACATTTTTTTGGCTGAGCACGGTGGTGCTTACTTGGCTGACACCCTGTTCCTGCAGAAAATTTGCTCCCTCTGCATCACTATAAAGATTAAATCCTGCCTCATATAATTGTTTTGCCAATAATACCAACGCAGGTTTTAAACTATTTGTAGCTATCAAAAATGCATTACCTGGGATACTGGGTAAGCTATTCCCAGCCGCCAACTGTGCTTTTGCATAAGCCTCTTCAGGTGTAAAACCAATACCCATCACCTCGCCTGTCGATTTCATTTCTGGTCCAAGTGTCGGTGCTGCATGGATAAATTTGGCAAAAGGTAAAACCGCTTCTTTCACACAAAAATAGGGTAAAGTGGGTACCGATAAATTAATGCCCTGCTCATCCAGCGATTTACCTAACAAACAATAGGTTGCCATTTTAACCAAGGGCAAACTGGTGGCCTTACACATAAATGGCAAGGTTCTTGACGCTCGCGGATTGACTTCCAACACATAGATCACATTATTTTGTACCGCAAACTGTATGTTAAAAAGACCTTTTATTCCCAGCTGACGTGCAATTTTTTTAGTTTGTAAAATCATTTGATTTTGAATAATCACCGGTAAAGTGATAGGTGGCGTAATACATGCTGAATCCCCCGAATGGACTCCTGCTGCTTCAATATGCTCCATTAAACCAGGAATAAAAACTGCTGTTCCATCACAAATTGCATCAACATCCACTTCAATCGCATTTTCAAGAAATTGTTCTATTAAAACACCATGAAGCTGATTACGCTTAAATAAATTGTCAAGAACCGTCTGTAATTGCTCTTCATCATGCACGATTGCCATCGATGCCCCTCCCAGCACAAACGAGGGTCTGACAATAAGCGGAAAACCCAATTCATTCGCCGCAGTAAGACCTGCTTTTGCATCATGAATAATGCAATTATCCGGCTGAGTTAATGCTAATGTTTGCAATAATTCGCGAAATAACTGACGATCTTCGGTTTGTTGCAGCATGGTCATCTCTAAACCTAATAAATTAACCCCTTGTTCAGCTAATGCTTGTGCCAGTAATAACGGTGTTTGTCCGCCATATTGAACTAATACACCGATGGGTTTTTCTAAGCTAATAATGTCTAGCACATCTTCTGCCGTCAGTGGCGCGCAATACAGCCTATCGACCACATCATAATCGGTGGATACCGTTTCTGGATTGCAATTTAACATAATCGTTTCATAACCAGCTTGTTTCACCGCCTCTGCTGCCTGTACACAACAATAATCAAACTCGATGCCTTGACCAATACGATTAGGACCGCTGCCAATAATCATGACTTTTTCACGGTTGTTTGGTAATGCTTCGCAGGTCTTGTCATAACAACTGTATAAATAAGCTGTTGGCGTAATAAATTCACCCGCACAACTATCAACCCGTTTATAAACCGCCTGAATAGCGTTTTCTTTTCGCCATTGCGCAATATTTGTTTCCGTTGTTTTTAATAAAGCAGCTAATCTTTTATCTGAAAATCCCATTCGTTTATATGCCAACATTGCTTTGGGAGTGAATTCAGGTAAGTTTTTTTTATTCAGGGAAAATTCCATCGCGATGATTCCTTGAATTTGATGCAAAAACCAGGGATCAATATGCGTTTTGTCATGAATATTTTGCAAGCTGCAATCACGACGAAAAGCTTCTGCAACTGCCCATAATTGAAAAACACCCTTTTTTTCAAGCTCATTATTTAATTCATCTGCATCCAGCCCTGAAAAAATTTCACCCAAGCCTTCTTGTCCGATTTCAAGACTTCGAATCGCTTTTTGCAAACTTTCAGCAAAAGTTCGGCCGATTGCCATCACCTCACCAACAGAATACATCGCAGGGCCTCGCTCCTGATGCTGGCTATTAAATTTTTCCATATTAAAACGCGGAATTTTGACCACAACATAATCAAGACTTGGCTCAAAAGCTGCAGGTAATTGCCCGCCAACAATATCATTTTTTAATTCATCCAGGGTATAACCAACTGCCAATTTGGCGGCAATTTTGGCAATCGGAAAGCCACTGGCTTTTGATACCAGTGCAGATGAACGAGAAACGCGCGGATTCATTTCAATGACAACCATGCGTCCAGTCTTGGGATCAACCGCAAATTGCACATTACTGCCTCCAGTATCCACACCAATCGCACGTAAGACATTAAATGCAGCCTGTCTCATCACCTGATATTCTTTATCAGTTAAGGTTTGAATTGGAGCAACGGTGATGGAATCGCCTGTATGCACACCCAGCGGATCGACATTTTCGACACCGCAAATAATGATACAATTATCTTTTTTGTCACGTACCACTTCCAGCTCGAACTCTTTCCAGCCAATGAGTGCTTCATCCAACATCACTTCTTGCAAAGGAGTCACCGCAAAAATTTTTTCACACTGTGCAACATATTCAGCTTGAGTATGCACAATGCTCGCGCCCATACCGCCTAAAGAAAATGAGGAACGAATAATAATCGGCAAATGCAGTAATTCAAGTGCTTGCATGGCTTCACTCAGGCTATTTGCTTTATAGGCATTGGGAGTGTCCAAACCGATATTTCGCATGGTTTCCTGAAAAAGTGAGCGATTTTCTGCAAGTTCGATGGCCTTTATCGATGCCCCAATTAATTGAATACCGTATTGTTCTAAAATCCCAGCTTTTGCCAAAGCAAGTGTACAATTCAGTGCCGTTTGTCCACCTAAGGTGGGTAATAAAGCGTCCGGTTTTTCTTTGGCAATGATCTGAGTGAGAACATCGAGTGTAATGGGTTCGATGTAAGTGGCATCAGCCATTCCAGCATCAGTCATAATGGTAGCTGGATTAGAGTTAACGAGGATAATCCGATAACCTTCTTCTTTAAGCGCTTTACAAGCCTGAGTACCAGCATAGTCAAATTCACAGGCTTGTCCAATCACAATGGGGCCTGAGCCAATAATTAATATGCTGTGTATTTCGTTGTTTTTTGGCATGATGTTTATTCCTCTATAAATCATTTCATTTTACAAAATTTCCCTGTTAGTCGTTGTCATGCCAGCGCAGGCTGGCATGACAGCTTTTAATTGGAAATGTATTAACCTCATATAATCTCTAAAAAGTGAATTTAACTCTGTGGGCCCAGGCCCTGCTTCTGGATGCCCTTGAAATCCGAAAGCGGGCACATCAACCCGAGCTATTCCTGCCACGGTGTTATCAAATAAAGAACGTGCAGTGATAACTAAATTAGCCGGGAAATTTTTTTCTGACACTACAAATCCATGGTTTTGGCTGCTAATTGCAACGGTATCAGTTTGTAAATTGATAATCGGGTGATTTGCG
Organism: Legionellales bacterium; assembly: GCA_013043985.1. Taxonomy (GTDB): domain Bacteria; phylum Pseudomonadota; class Gammaproteobacteria; order UBA1113; family UBA1113; genus JABEVJ01. The sequence goes on from JABEVJ010000297.1 coordinate 9,157, forward strand.
CCATGATGACCTAACTTCATTTTTTCGGTCACTGCACCCGATGCCAACGCCAATATTTGGTGCCCTAAACAAATACCCATCAAAGGAATCCCTTTATTTAACAGTCTTTTGGTCGCTTCAATTGCATAAGTGCAGGCAGCCGGATCACCCGGGCCATTTGATAGAACAATACCATCCGGTTGCAGTGTTAATACCTCATCGACCGATGTGTTAGCTGGCACAACCGTCACAGTAGCTCCAGCATCTATTAATTGTCTTAAAATACTGTATTTGACGCCAAAATCGTAAACAATAACATGGGGTGAGCTTGGTTTTGGCGCGACTTTTGTTGCAAAAAAACTACCCTCATTCCATGCATATTTTGTCGTTGTGCTTACCTTTTGAGCCAAATCTTTTCCTGCCAGTCCTTCAAACGCACGAGCCTGCTGCAAAGCATGTTCATAATTCAGCTCGCCCGTCATAATACAGCCAGCCTGACTACCCTTATCACGTAAATGATGCGTGAGCGCTCGGGTATCAACCTCACTGATGGCGACCTTATTTTGCCTTTGAAAAAATTCGCCTAAGGTTTCTTCTGAACGGTAGTTACTCGCCAATAATGAATAATTATGCAAAACAACACCTGAGACCCAAGCTTTTTCTGACTCCATATCAGCTTGATTGATCCCCGTATTTCCAATATGTGGTTGGGTAAATACAATCATTTGCCCCAGATAAGAGGGATCCGTCATGATTTCTTGATAGCCATATTGTGCGGTATTAAAAACAACCTCTCCGCAAGCCACGCCCTCTACTCCGACACTCTCACCTTCAAAGACAAGGCCATCGGCTAATACTAAATATGCTGTAGTCATTAATATCTTCTCCATCGCTATTGAATAAATAATCAATATAATGTATTATTATACAAATTAGGCAATAAAGCAATAGCTGGAGATGAAAAAATGATAATCAAAGTAGGCATCATCGGAGCAACTGGTTATACCGGAGTTGAATTAACTCGTTTATTGCATTTACACCCCCAAGTGAAAATCACTCATCTTGGAACAGAGTCCTATACAGGACAATCCATCAGTGAAATTTATCCTCACTTTCAAAAACATGTTGAAGATAAATGCATTTCATCAGAAATTGAGACTTTAATAGCAAATTGTGATGTGGTGTTTATCGCATTACCACATGGCAAAGCTCTTTTCTATGTTGAACCTTTATTAGCAGCAGGAAAAAAGATCATTGATCTGGGGGCTGATTTTAGATTGCGAAATCCTGAAGATTATCAGCAATGGTATGAACAGGAACCTGCTCCGGCTGAACTACAAAGTAAAGCTGTCTACGGTCTCGCCGAAGCAGGTTATCGCGAAGCAATCAAGCACACCGCTTTAATTGCCAATCCGGGCTGCTATCCAACAGCCTCTATTTTAGCTGCCATTCCTGCTTTCAATGCGGAAATTGTTCTCCTGGATGATTGCATCTTTGATGCTAAATCCGGCATTTCTGGTGCGGGCCGCAGCTTGCAGTTGCGCACCCATTTTTGTGAAATAAGCGATAATTTCCTGGCATATCAAGTTGCTGGCATTCATCGCCATACCCCTGAAATTGAACAGGAATTGACTGCTGTTACTCAACATCCTGTCACGATTCAATTTACGCCACATCTGATACCCGTTGTCAGAGGATTATATGTTACCGCTTATTTCAAGCTGAAAAACAACTTATCACAAACCGCTGTTCATGAGTTATATCAGCAATTTTATCAAGATGAACGATTTATCCGCGTACGAAAAGGAAAAGAAATACCGGAAATAAAACACGTGCGGGGAAGTAACTATTGTGATTTGAGTGTCCATGTTGATCCGCGCACGCAACGCTTAATCGTCATCAGTGTTATTGATAATTTGATTAAAGGAGCTGCTGGGCAAGCAATACAAAATATGAATTTGATGTTTCAACTCCCAGAGGAGATGGGGTTGGAAGCAATGAGTCAGTACCCATAATGAGTCGCTATCACGTAATTAAAAATAACAGCAGATATCGATAAACGCTCGTCATTGCGAGGAGTTTACGATGAAGCAATCCAGAGTGTTTATAAATGCTAATCTGAGGAAAAAACTATGAAATATAAAATCATTGATGGCAGTATCACTGCCCCTAAAGGATTTTCTGCTAGTGCAGTCCATGCCGGAATCAGAAAAAAGAAACTTGATCTTGCGCTGATTTATAGTCATGTTCCGGCTGTTGCTGCTGGCGTCACGACGAAAAACAAACTTAAAGCCGCGCCCGTTTTGCTCACTAAAAAGCATTTGAAAGAACATAGCTTGCAAGCGATTATCGTCAATAGTGGTAATGCCAATGCCTGCACGGGCAAAGCAGGGATGGTACACGCAAAAAAAATGGCGATGGTCACTGCCAATGCATTAGGACTGGAGTCAAAACAGGTTGCTGTTGCTAGCACTGGGGTGATCGGTGTGCCCTTGCCTATCGACAATATTACCAGCGGGATTAAGCATTGTGCTGAAAATATCGCTGCAAATGATTCAGATGCCGCTGCCTTGGCCATAATGACAACCGACACTTTTCCTAAAAAAATAGCAATTGAACTCGAGCTCGGTGGTAAAATCGTTAAAATAGGCGGAATATCAAAAGGATCAGGCATGATCCATCCCAATATGGCTACGATGCTCGGTTTTATCACTACTGATGCTGCGATCAGCCCTCATGCTTTGCAACAAGCCTTATCTAAAGCAAATGCCAGCAGCTTTAACATGATCAGCGTAGATGGCGAAACATCAACTAATGATATGGTGATTGTATTAGCAAATGGCCTGGCAAATAATCCCTGCATCGATTCCAATACTCACCCTGACTGGCAGCAATTTGTTGATGCTCTGATGTGGGTATGCACTTATTTGGCCAAAGAAATCGCCCGTGACGGTGAAGGCGCCAGTAAATTGATTGAAATTCACGTTTGTGGTGCAGCCTCTGAAAAACAAGCCAGACTCGCCGCCCGTGCAATTAGTAGCTCGCCTTTAGTCAAAACAGCTATTCATGGTGCTGATGCCAACTGGGGACGAATCGCCTGTGCCGTTGGCTACTCAGGCGCACGCATCAATTTAAATAAATTAAAAATTGCCATTCATGAGCATATTTTATTTGCCAATCATGCTCCACAAGCTTTTGATGAAGCAGTTCTTGCCAAATTATTACAACAAAATGTTATCAGCCTAACAGTTGATCTGGGCGTAGGTCAGGCACAAGCAGACGCATGGGGATGCGATTTATCCCATGATTATGTGAATATCAATGCATCCTATAGGAGTTAAATATGAAAAACACACAGCAATTTGATTATCTTGTTGAAAAAGCTTCCCATTTAATTGAAGCCCTGCCTTATGTCAGACAATTTTATGGCAAAACCATTGTAATAAAATGTGGCGGCGCTGCCATGACTGACTCTGAAGAAACCCACAGTATGCTGCAAGATATTGCACTGCTTTATTTTTGTGGAATTCGTCCTGTGATTGTGCATGGGGGAGGAAGTGAAATTTCTGATATGTGCCAACGTCTCAATCTCAAAGTAGATTTTTTTAATGGTCAACGCGTAACCGATCTACAGACACTTGAGGTTGTACAAATGGTTTTATCTGGTAAAATCAACAAAGGCATTGTCAGCAAACTCAATCAGTTTGGCATCAAAGCCGTTGGCGTTTCTGGCCATGATGGTAATTTTTTACAGGCCGATAAGTTTAGCAGTGAATTAGGTTATGTCGGTAAAGTCAGCCATATTGATACCGCTCTTATGTATACTTTGCTTGATAATGCTTTTATTCCAGTTATTGCACCCCTGGGCACGGATAAAATGGGGCAAACGTATAATATCAATGCTGACTTCGCTGCCAGTGCCATTGCTAGCAGTTTAAATGCAGAAAAACTGATTATTATGAGTGATGTACATGGCTTATATGCCGATATCCATGATCCAGCAAGCAAAATCACGACGCTATCATCAGAAACTGCTAGAGATCTGCTGCAGAAAAAACAAATTTCTGGAGGAATGATTCCCAAACTGGAAGCCTGTCTCGAGGCTGTTGAAAAAAATGTGGGCGCTGCGCATATTATTAACGGTAAATTGACCCACAGTGTATTGCTGGAAATGTTAACTGATCAAGGTGTCGGAACAATGATAAGAAGGTAAACATGAAAAAATCTCCTGAAAAATCAGATAAAACACAGCTCATCATCGCTCTGCAATCCCTTTTGCGCAATGAAGCATTTGAGACACAAGAAGAAATATGCCAGGCTCTTGAAAAAAAGGGGTTTGACGTTACCCAAGTGACTATTTCGCGTCTGATTAATAAACTTGGGGCAATTAAAATGAATGAAAACCATAAAATGGTTTACCGATTGCCCCTCGAAATGACGTCCATCACTGCCAATAATCAGCTTCGTCAGCTTGTACTCAATATCTCACACAATGAAATATTAATTGTTATTCGCGTATCGCCAGGTTCCGCACAATTAGTTGCTCGCTTGTTGGATCAACAAAACCATTTGGGTATTTTGGGTACGATTGCAGGAGATGACACCATTGCGGTCATTCCCGAAAAAATTGCTGAGATCGAGATAGTGTTAAAAAATATATCAACTTTATTGTACTGAATTATGGGGTTCCTGTACTTTTCCACTCTTTTATCACATACTAGGGTCTGTTGACAATTGGTTCTTTGAAGCGAAAAAAGAGAGAATCGAGGAAAAATTGGTTCTTGTTTGAGGC
>JABEVJ010000298.1 GCA_013043985.1 Legionellales bacterium
GACATTGCTGCCTAAACCCAACCAAGTCAGGGGTTCATCAATCGAGGTTGTCTTCAAAAAACACGATAAATCATTAAGATCAAGAGGTTGATAAAATCGCTCTGCAACTCCTCCCACTCGCCATGATGTAATGTCTGCAAGGCAAAAATTGGGCTGGAGTTGACCTTTATAGTGAGTATCTTTCATAGAACTAAATATCCAATTTTTGCTCTGCCAATTTTGCAGCCATGCTGCCAATATCTCCAGCGCCCTGAGTCAAAAGCAAATCGCCATCTTGCAAAACCGTCTTGAGCACGCTGGCCAATTCATCACTTTTGCCTACATAAATGGGATCAACCTTACCGCGCTGCCTGATGGTACGACATAAATTGCGGCTGTCTGCCCCTGGGATAGGCGTTTCACCTGCCGGATACACATCCAGCATTAATAAAACATCAACCTCCGATAAAACACGGGCAAAATCATCAAATAAATCATGTGTGCGGGTGTAGCGATGCGGCTGATAAGCCATCACGAGGCGTTTAGTTGGCCAGGCATGACGAATCGCATCCAGTGTGGCGGCAACTTCAGTTGGATGATGCCCATAATCATCAACCATCAGCGCCTGACCACCCGCAACGGGTAATTGCCCCAAAACCTGCATACGACGACCCACTCCCTGAAAGTTACTTAATGCACGCTGTATCGCCACATCAGGAACACCAATTTCAGTCGCAATCGCAATTGCCGCCATTGCATTAAGAACATTGTGACGTCCTGGTGTATTTAACGTAATAGCAATTGCATCATTACGGTATTTGCGGATGGCTTTGAAAGTGACCATCGTATCTACATACTCTATATTGACGGCATAGATATCCGCATCATGATCAAAACCATAGGTAATGACCGGCCGTGAAATCTGTCCCATTAATCCGCGCACAACAGGATCATCAACACACAGTACAGCCAGACCATAGAAAGGCAATTGATGAATAAAGCGTAAAAAAGCTTCTTTTAATTGGTTAAAATCATCATGATAGGTGCCCATGTGGTCGGCATCAATATTCGTAACAACCGACATCATGGGATGTAAGAATAAAAATGAAGCATCACTTTCATCGGCCTCTGCGACAATGTACTCACTGTCACCTAAGCGTGCATTCGTACCTGCGCTGTTTAGCAGGCCGCCAATGATAAAAGTGGGATCCAGGTCTCCCTCCGCTAAAATACTCGCAATTAAACTGGTTGTGGTTGTTTTACCATGGGTGCCAGCGATAGCAATACCTTGTTTAAACCTCATTAATTCAGCCAACATCTCTGCTCGAGGAACAATGGGGAGGCGCATTTCACGTGCTGCCAGCAATTCTGGATTATCCTCTCGTATTGCACTGGATATCACCACAGCATTCGCTCGCATTACATTTGAGGGATGATGGCCAATATGGACAGTCGCTCCTAAATTTCGTAAACGCAGGGTAAGATTATTTTCTTTCACATCTGAACCCGTGATCGTAAATCCCTGGTTAAGCAGAACTTCGGCTATACCGCCCATACCTGCTCCACCTATGCCAATAAAGTGAATGTGGGAAATTCGTTTCATCCCGATATTGTGCAAAGGCGGTTTACTCATTTCATGATTCTCCTACAAACTTGTACTACGTTAAATGCGGCCTCTTTGTTAGCCTGACTGGCGTGACGCGTCAAATTATCAAAATTTGCGCAGAACTCCCGAATTTCTTGACTTAAACGTGCAGATGATAGCTCATTTTGAGGCAAGATAACAGCCGAACCTTGTTTGACCAAATTACGTGCATTGGCAGTTTGATGATCGTCAACGGCTGTTGGCAAGGGAATGAGGATGGCTGGCAATCCCACGGTAGCAAGCTCAGCGACCGTCGTTGCTCCTGCACGACAGATAATTAAATCAGCCCAACTGTAAGCTGAATCAACATCATCAATAAATTCAACTAATTTAAAAGGATGTTTATTTTCTTTTGCATATTGCGTTTTGACTGCCTCAAAATCTTTAGCACCCGTTTGGTGCCAAATTTCAAGTTTTTCTGCAGATGAATAGAGATTTAATAAACCGGGAATCACTTCATTGATTGCCCTGGCACCCAAGCTCCCTCCCAACACAAGTAAACGGAGTGGTTGAGTAGGATCAAAAGGTTTGGCAAGATGTTTCGTCTTGACAGCTGCAATGGATGTCCGTACCGGATTACCCGTATACACGGCATTTTGAGCAGCAGGAAAAGTTTTAGGAAAAGACTCGCAAACCCGATTAGCGATTTTTGATAATAGTTTATTTGCCATGCCTGTAATTGCATTTTGCTCGTGAATGACCAAAGGCACGCCACATAATTTGGCAGCAATCCCAACTGGAGCGCTAACGTATCCCCCCATTCCAAGAACAAGATCAGGCTGTTCTTGTTGAATAAGTTTGCGCGCTGCAACAATACCCTGCATCAACAGATAAGGAGCCATAAGTACACGCAACAAACCTTTGCCGCGTAAACCCTGCATCGAAATCTTCAGTAACTTGATACCTTGAGCCGGAACCAGTTTGTTTTCCAATCCCTGTTCAGTGCCAACCCAAACCACCTCATCGCCTTGATTCAGAAATACCTGCGCTACTGCCAACCCCGGGAAAATATGCCCGCCTGTACCTGCTGCCGCAATCATAATTTTTTTCATATATATTACTCATAAAGAATTGTTTGGTTGGTTTGTATACTCAACACACATGAATTTTCGATTTTCCTCACTAATTTAACTGTATTTCACTCGACTATCAAATTTTTGACTGAAAACAAGACAAGAAAACAGGCATTCTGAGATAAGTTGTGCTAGAGTGAGTAGTTCTAAACTCAATACGAGCTTTGATCTGGACTGCGCATTATAACTCTTGGAGAAATTGTCATGAAGACTAAAAACACACTTGCATTAATGGTTCTAACAGCTACCACCCTCGTTTCAGGATATGCCTCAGCATCTATTGTTTCAACATCCCCCGACACAAACACTCAAAGTACACAGACC
>JABEVJ010000299.1 GCA_013043985.1 Legionellales bacterium
AAAACCAGCAATAGTTATTCATATTGTGCAGTTTTAATCGTTTCATAGGGCGGAAAAGAGCAAGTCAAAAACCCTAAATATGAAACGCTTCGGGTATATCGATACTATTTCTACAAAAGCTGATAATCTATTATCTACCGATGAAAAATTTCTCCTACGGCTTCACGCGGACAAATTGGGCGTTTCTAAATCTTTTATAAGCAAAAAACTGACTAAACTGGAGCAACAGCTCAAGGCTCGGTTAATTGTAAGAACAACTCGAAAGCTTATTTTAACTGAAGCAGGAAAAGATTTTTACCATTATTGTACCAATGTGGTTCAAGAAGGTGAAAAAGCTTTTGCTATGATGAATGAGTTGCGTGGCAATCCATCTGGTCTCTTAAAAATCTCTATTCCTCCGGCCTTAGCTTTACATATGCTTACTCCCTTATTTACCCAATTTTTATCAATGTACCCTGATATCACTCTTGATATTGAATTAGAAAGTCGCGTGGTTGATCTGGTGAAAGAAGGTTATGATTTAGCATTACGATCGACAAAACTTGTGTCTTCCAATCTTATTGCACAAAAAATTTTTTCAGGAAAAAATATTATTTGTGCTACAGAGCGTTATTTAGCAAAAAATGGCGAACTTGCCAAAGCAAGTGATCTGGTGAATCATAATTGTGGTGTGTATAGTGACTCAAAATCAAAAAATCAAATTACTTTAATTCATAATCAGCATCAGGAAACTGTTTTCGTTAAAGGTAATTTTATGTCAAATCATTTGGAGTTAATCAAACAATTAGTTTTAAGCGATACTTGCATCGGTTTTTTTCCAGAATTTATGGTTTCCAATGAATTGAAAAATAAACAGTTAATACGATGCCTGGAAAATTACTTGCTGCCCACAAGTCCTGTATTTGCCATTTATCCCGAGCGAGAATTTATGTTGCCCAAATTGAGAGTTTTTCTTGAAATGCTTAAAATATACTTACCGCGGTAGAGATTTCGGGATTTGCATTATGTATTTGAGCGCTGGATGTCATTCCCGCGAAGGCGGGAACCTATCCATTAAACCGCACCATGCACATTTGACGATGGGTCCCCGCCTTCGCGCTAAGTGATCCTCTCATATTTTATATCCCGTTTTTTACTCTAAAAAGTAGAAAACAACGGTGTCATTCCGTACGAAAGTCGCGCTTGAAGGCGATAAGAGTCGTGAGCTTCATGCGACTTGAGATACGGAACCCAAGTGGGAGATGCATGAAAAAATCAGGCTAAATCTCTGTAAACATCCCTATTGAAAAGTTTTTCGAGAGGCTCATTTGTTTTTTTCACTCCTTCCACTTAGGTTCCGTATCTCCAGCCGTACAACTCCCTGTTTACTCTATCACCTATGCACGCGGCTTCCGTACGGAATGACACCGTTGTTTTCTACTTTTCAGAGCAAAAAACCAGATATAAAAATATGAGAGGATTCATCAGCGCCTTCGCGGGAATGACATCCAGCGTTAAGGTACATAATTCAAATATAGATTAATCGGCTTCAATCCATTTTTTAGCCTTTAAAAAATTGATATAAAGTTTTTCCTCAGCACTCTCTTTTTCTGGATGCCAATTGTAGCTCCATGAAGCAATTGGAGGCATCGACATTAAAATAGACTCGGTACGACCACCACTCTGTAAACCAAATAAAGTACCGCGATCATAAACAAGGTTAAACTCAACATAGCGGCTTCGACGATAGGCTTGAAAATCACGCTCTCTTTGTCCATAGGGAATTTGGTAACGTCTTTCAACGATAGGTAAATAAGCAGGGATAAAATGATCGCCAATGCTTTGCATGAAATTGAAGCTGAACTCAAAATCTTTTTCATGAAAATCATCAAAAAATAAACCGCCAATCCCGCGAGGTTCCTGACGATGTTTTAAATAAAAATAATCATCACACCATTTTTTAAAACGAGGATAGTAAGTTGGATCAAAAGGATCGCAGGCTTTTTTACTTATTTTATGCCAATGCACACAATCTTCTTCAAAACCATAATTCGGGGTTAAATCAAAACCGCCACCAAACCACCAAACAAGTGGATGATCTTTTTTTTCAGCCATAAAAAAGCGAACATTGGCATGAGAGGTCGGAACATAAGGATTATGTGGATGAATAACCAGAGAAACACCCATTGCCTGAAAAGTGCACCCAGCCAATTCTGGACGGCTAGCCGTTGCAGAAGCTGGCAATTGAGTGCCTGAAACATGAGAAAAATTTACGCCTGCTTTTTCAAAAATTTGACCTTGCTCCATGACGCAGGTTTTTCCTCCACCAATAGCACTAACCCAATCTTCTTGTAAAAAACGCTTATTAGGTTCAAATTTTTCAAGCTCTTGTGTGATCGAGGTTTGGAGATTGAGTAAATAATTTTTAATCAGTTTAATTGGATTTTGCATGTGCGCTCCTTCTGTTTCGTCTTATATATACCCATCGTACCTCAAAATGCAAAGTTTAGCTTAAAGTTCATTAAAAAAAGGCACCGGGCTATCAAGCTGTTGAGCATCTAAAGGCACCATGTTATTAGAATTTTGAACCATTTTTTTAGGTTTTAAATGCTCAAATAAAGCACCAACCTTAACTTTTATCTTATTAAATGATGTTCCTTTTTCGGGAACATGCAATTTTTGGCCGTAAGCATCCATCGCTGCTAGCTTGGAGCGTTGAGTAGCAAGTTCTTGCTGTTGGACAATAACTTCATCGGTAAAAGATGCATCTTGGCTGGAGTTTTCCAAGCTGTCCAGTATTTGACAAAATGTTTTTACAATATTGTGTCGAGCCTCATCATTGGCAAGTTGATTAAACCGCGAAGCAAGCACACCAATCCCTTTCTTAACAATATCTAAAATATTAACCCAAATTATTTGCGCCATTTCATACTGATTCTCGTCAAGAACGTCAGCAGAATGCAAAAGAGGTGTGTTGATCAAATTAAGTAATTCATCCAAATTTTGTTGAAGTGTACTTATAGGATTGGTATTCATCCTATCTGTTACCTGATTTATATCATAAGCGAGTGAATTAATAACAATCTCAACGTCCTGATCTAGATAAATAGTTGGTTCTTCATTCAAAAATATCTCTTGCTGTATGCACTGCTTTTGTTCTTTCAACATTTTTTCTAGTTTAGAGATCACTGCTTTCAACCGAGTATTCATCTTTTTTTCCTGAGAATCATCAGGTGAAAAAGAATTATTTAAGAATAATTGGACTTCGTTTTTGGCTATCGCAATCAGATCGGACAGATGGTAATAATTTTTTAAAACATCAATAACTCCAGGAAACGAGTGGAAATATTTTTGGTAAACATCACTTATTTTCGCTCTTTCTGAAACTTCAGAAAACGCCAGTAGTGCAATGATATCTTTCCGCCCTTTGTTATAATCCAATAAAGAAATAAGCTTATACCTTAACAGTTTATCAACCAGTTGAGAGACGGCGGTGACCGCTTCTTGAGGGCGAGGATGCCCGCCCACAGTGGCTGGAGCGATGAGTAGCTCATGCATAATGAGAAAATCATCCAAAAAGCGGCATAAAAGTTCCGTCAGAGGCTGCATTATCCTGATTATTGTTTCCTGCTCTGTTTCCGTAAAATCATCGTTTCTGTTCAGATAGGGTGCTCTACTATTTTTTATCCATTCTTCAATGTGCTGTACGTATGCTAAACTATAGATAAAAAAATCAGCAGCAAACAACCACTTATAGCATCGTTCATGTGCATTTTCTCTTAATAAGTACAACTCAGTGAAATCAATCTCGGTTATCTTGTCCTTATTCTGAAATGCGAAAGATAAGAGAAGAGGCTGTATCTTGCTTTCAAAATACTGATGGTATAAAACGTTAGATTTCGAAAAATGGTTAAAAAGTTTACTTAAATTTGCATCACTATCAAAAATAATTTTGAGTTTGGCGTATTGCCTATCACTCATTGAAATTTCATCATTTCCAGGTCGATTTAATGGGTTTGTCCAGTTTTGGCTGTATCGATGATCCTCATTATGTGAGTCAAGCCAACGCTTGTATTTTGCTAAATGGTATGCATACTGTCGCATTTCGTTATCGTCAAAAATTGGTCTAGGGAAATTATCAAGGTTAGTCAAACCTCCGCTAATTTTATAATGTAATTTAGGCGTTTCTTTTTCAAAAACGTGTCTTATCGAAGAGCGTGGAGGTTTATAGGGAGTAAGATTTTGATCTATTTCTTGCAATCTTTGTTGTAGTATCGCAATTATTTCTTGAGCTTTGCTATGAGTCTTCTCTTCTATTAACGCCAAATCATTCTCAGGTAGACTCAATTGATTTTTATCCGTAAAAAAATACTGATAAATGAGTTCATTTTCCAAGGCTTGTTTATCATATTGCTGAAGCAATATTTCAAATATTTCGCTCCCACATGGTTCGTGAGAAAAAGCAGCCATTGTGAGCACGCTCATTTTCGCCAGTGGAAGCCCCATACCAGGATATTCTGCTGATTCGAATGTATAATCGGTTTTATATTTGCTTGTATTAATAAGATGATACATCATTTGTGCCGCTTTAGCAGCTGAAGAACTGGTAAGTGCCGTTGCAATAAGAAGATTAATCAAAGGAGGTGCATCTTCTTGAAGAAGTTCTTTTAATCGCTTTGCTGTTGATGATTTAGGATCTGTTTCCAACTTCTTGAAATTATTAACCCAGAGGATTTTGTACTTTCCTTCTTTTACTAATTGGATCAATTTGTTTATATAATGTTGCTTTTGTTGATGACGGATTTTATCTATAATTTTAGGCATGGTTTTTCTCTTTTTTAATTTAAAAGCCATGCCTATTTTAACATATTAATTCCGATTTTTATACACTTTACCGCTAATTTAGATGAAATAATAATTTGTTATGGCATAATTCTAAACGCGGGTATATATACCCAACGCATTTCAAGATGCGAACTTTAGCTTAAAGCTCATTTTGAAAAGACACCGCGCTTTCAAAGTTTTGAGCATAAACCACTTCAGTTGGTTTTATTTGCTCATAGAGAGCACCAATCTTAACTTTTTTCTTATCAAATGCTTCTTCTTTTTCAGGAACACAAATTTTTTGGCCATGAGCATTCAGCGCTACTAGCGTGGAGCTTAGCTTAGCAACCTCTAGTTCTTGAGCAATAATTTCCCCAATAAAAGAGTTATCTTGGCTATTATTTTCTAAACCCTCCAGTATCTGATAAAGTTTTTTTACAATATCGTGTCGAGCTTTATCATTGTCTAGTTGATAAAAATCAGAAGCAAGAACTTTAATCGACTTCTTTACGATATCTAAAATATTCTCTTGAATTGTTTGCCGCATTTTAAGCTGATTCTCATTTAAAGAGTCTGAAAAATGGAAAAGAGGTAAGTCTAGCAAATTAAGTAATTCATCCAAATTTTGTTGAAATAAACTAAAATTCTTGGCATTTAACTTATTTTCTACCTGTTTTATATCATACTCTAGTGCTTTAATAGCAACTTCAGAGTTCGAGTCCAGATAAATAGCTGGTGCATTATCATCCAGGTCAATCTTTAGCTGTGCCATCAGCTCTTGCTCTTTTAGCATTTTTTTTATTTTAGGGATCACCTTTTTCAACCTGCTGTTCATTTGCATTTCCGCAAAATCGAGTGGAAAACGATTATCGTATATTTGAACTTCGTTTTTTGCGATGTTAATCAGATCAGACAAGTGGAAATGATTTTTCAAAACCTCAAGTATTGTGTCTGCATAGTAACCAAGTACTACAGCATGTTTCTCAGCTCTTTCTGAAACTCCAGCAAACGCAAGTAGTTCAACTATATCTTTCTGTCCACTTCGATAATCCAGTAAAGAAATAAGCTCATAACTTAACAGTTTATCAATAAGTTTAGCGGCTGCTTGCTCCATCGTATCCTTAACCTTTTTCTCCTGAATAGTGAGAAGATCATTCAAAAAAGAGTATAAAAATTTCAGCTGAGGAGCGATTAACTTGGCTATTGTTGCTTTCTCTGTGTCAGTAAAATCATCATTTTGGTTCAGATGATAAAGTTCCCTCTTATTTTTTATCCATTCTTCAATATGCTCGATATATTCTAAACAATAAATAAAAAAATCAACGGCAAATAAATATTTATGTTGATCAAGCGCCTTTTGTCTTAAAGAATACAACCAAGCAAAATCAATTTCCGTTATTTTATCCTTATTTTGAAATGCAAAGGATAAAAGAAGAGACTGCACTTGTTTTCCGTGTCGAGGAAAAGAGGTAGATTGTGAAAAATAGCCCAAACATTCACTTAAATCTGTAGCACTGTCGAATAAAATTTTGAGTTTGGCATAGTGCCTGTTGCCCTTACCTGGGAGTTCATTTTTTGCAGGTCGATTCAATGAATTTGTCCAGTTTTGAACGTAGCGAGGATCCGCTTTGTGGAAATCAAGCCACCTAGTGTAACCCGCCAAATCTAGCAAATAACCTTTCATGGCATCTTTTTTAAAATATTGATAATAGCAATTACGTGTAAATGAGTCACCAGGTGTACTAATCTTTTCAAATAGTTTGGGCTTTCTGGTTTCAAATGAGAGCTTTACCCAAGAGAGAGGTGGTTTAAATGGAGTAAGATTTTGATCTATTTCATTCAATCTTTGTTGCAGTATTTCTTTCAATTTTTTTGGAATCCTCTCTTCTAAGAGAGCTAAAGCATCCTCCGATAGACCCAAGTTATTTTTATCCATAAAAAAGTACTGATAGATAAACTCATTTTCCAAAGTTTGTTTATTATACAGCTGAAGCAATATCTCAAATATTTCATTCCCATACTGTTCGTGAGCGAAAGCAGCCATGGTGAGCACACTCATTTTCATCAATGGGAGCTCCATGTCAAAATTTTCTGCTGATTTGAATAGATAATCGGTTTTATATTCGCATGTATTAACAAGATGATAAATCATTTGTGTCCGACCTTCATCGGCTAAATAACTGGTAAGCATCGTTGCAATAAGAAAATTAATCAAAGGCGGAGTATCTTCTTGAAGAAGTTCTTTTAATTGTCTTGCGTCTGTTGATTTAGGGGCTGTTTTCAGTTTAATGAAATAATCATTCCAGAGTGAATCGTATTTTCCGTCTTTTGCTAATAGGATCAATTTGTCTTTAAGTTTTTCTTTTTTTGAGCGTAATATAGTGGGTAAAATTTTTGGCATAGCTATTTTCTCTTTTTTTAAAATGCAAAATAATATCAAATGATGCTGATTCTATCACATTAATTCTTTTTTTTAAACATTTTTGCGCTAAATATGGTCAATAAGTAATTTTTTATCACATAATTCTATATTCTGCAGTCGAGTATACTTACCGCAGCATAGTAAATTCAGGCCGTTTTTTTCCTATGATGACGAGCATGTTCTTTGTTTGCAATAACAAATTTTCTTAGCACCTCATTCATTTTCGTTTGATAACCTTTCCCTTGCGCCTTAAACCAAGCCAGTACTTCGTCATCTATACGCAGAGTGACGCTCTTTTTAGGTTTAGGAAAATCAACCGTCACTTTGGTAAAAAAAGAGTCATCCAGCGGAGGAATATCTGAATAATCGATATCCTCATCTTTGATCTCATCCAGTTTTTTCAAGTCGCTCATAATAGATTTTTTGTTCGCGTTCATTGGCTTTCCTCATTGAGATAATCCGAATAAATTCATCTCGATTAGTATGAATCAATACAACTAGCCTTTCCTCTAATTTCCCTAATGTGATATAGCGCTCCTCTCCATAATTGACCCTATCATCAATAAATGTAACTGTATCACTATTTAATACATAAACAGAATCCTCAAAATACAGACCGTGTTTCTTTATATTTAATATGTTTTTTTCATTGTCCCACGTCAAATCAGTTAGTTTAATATGATCCTTAAATCGAGATTGCATAATGTTAGACCTTATAAATATAGTGTAAGCGCCTCCCAATCCGTGGGTATCAATAACATCCGTTACCTATATTGTAGCTACAAAATGTAGCTACGTCAAATCACCTCCTCACAATCACCCCCTCACTATTTTCCCACTTAATAAATCTCTGATTTCCGTTGGGCGAGCAAGTGAGTTGGTTTCACCTTGAACAATATAATCAATCTCGTTTTTAAATACCTCGGCAACTTCTTCTGCAGAACGACAAGGAGGTTCACTCAAGTAATTGGCGCTGGTTGAGATCAGCGGTTTATTAAATTGTTGACACAATTCACGGGCAATGGGATGAGCTGTGATGCGGACAGCCAGGGTGGTGTGTTCGCCTTTCACTAAAGCAGAGACGGTGTCACGTGCGGGAACCAGCCAGGTAACAGGTCCTGGCCAACTTCTCATCAGGGTTTTCAGCTGGGCATCTGTGGGGAATTTAAGATAGGGTTGTAATTGTTCCCAGCTAGCGGCAATGAGGATTAAGCCTTTATTTGAAGGGCGTTTTTTTATCGATAATAAACGTGTAACACTTGCAAGGTTGTCAGGATCGCAGCCGAGGCCAAAAACAGCCTCGGTTGGGTAGGCTATGATGCCGCCTTTTTTTAACGTATCAATGGCTTCAGTTTGATTTAACATCACTTTTCAGGCGGTAGTATCACTTCACTGAACTTGCATTCTTCCTGAGGACAAACCTTTTCAGTGCCGCGACGTTTTGTGGTTTTTAACATCACGATTGGCCAGTGACAAGAAGGACACGGCTCTGCAACGGGTTCATTCCAGATAGCATATTTGCAATCAGGATAACGCGAACATGAATAAAACAACTTACCGTAACGCGATTTACGCTGCAACATCGTGCCCGTTTTGCAAGTCGGACATTCGATTCCAGTATCTGTTGGTTTATTCAATGGCTCCATATGCTTACAGGTTGGATAGGCCGTACAGCCAATAAACTTGCCATAACGCCCTTGACGAATTTGTAAAGGAGACTCGCAAAGCGGACAACTGCGTCCTTCAACAATGACAGGAGCTTCAGCTTCAGCTGCTTCCCCTTGCGCAGTCTCAAGATTCCGAGTATAGGAGCACTCAGGATATCCACTACAACCGACAAAACGTCCACGCTTGCCAAGTCGGATATTCAATGGTTTACCACACTCTGGGCAGGCTTCATCAAGTTTTTCCTGCGTAACATCACTACGGGCAACATTGGTTTCAATTTCACCGATGAGATGTTTAAAGGGTTGCCAAAATTCATCCATCACGGGTATCCAGGCTTTTTCGCCTCGTGAAATAGCATCCAGTTCATCTTCAAGTTTAGCGGTAAAATTATAGTCAACATAACGGGTAAAATGTTGTGTCAAAAATCGGCTGACAATACGACCTACATCCGTTGGTGTAAATCGTTTTTTATCAAGCGTCACATAATCGCGCTGCTGAAGCGTTGAAATAATCGAAGCATAAGTTGCCGGACGTCCAATACCGTGTTCTTCAAGTGCTTTTATCAAGCTAGCCTCAGAATACCGGGGCGGTGGCTCAGTAAAATGCTGAACAGGGGTAATATCATTCAGAGTGAGCTTTTCACCTACTTTCATATTCGGCAGAAGTACGTCTTCACCCTCTTCTTTCTGTGCATCATCCTGATCTTCCTGATAGACAGAAATAAAACCTGGATGCTCAATCGTTGAGCCATTGGCACGGAAGAAATTGTCAGGTGTGCCGCAACTTAAATCAATGCTCACTGTATTAATAAGCGCGTGTACCATTTGGCAAGCAACTGTGCGCTTCCATATTAAAGAATAGAGTTTATGCTGCTCAGGAGATAGACTGCTTTTGAGATCGTCAGGTGTTTGAGTGATAACAGTCGGACGAATTGCTTCATGTGCTTCCTGAGCGTTTTTTGACTTTGTTTTATATTCGCGCTTACTTTCAGGTAAAAAATCCTGACCATAACGTTTTAAAATTAAATCGCGTATTTCATTAATCGCTTCTTCTGCCAGATTGACAGAGTCAGTACGCATATAAGTAATTAAACCAACAGCCCCTTGTCCGGTATCAATTCCCTCGTAAAGTTGCTGCGCAATCCGCATCGTGCGTTGAGCAGTCAAACCTAGCTTACGCGCTGCTTCTTGCTGTAAGGTGGAAGTGGTAAAAGGCGCGGCAGGATTGCGACGACGCTGCTTTCTGTCGATATGCTCAACAGTGAGCACATGATTGGACATAGCGAGCAGTTTCGCTTGAATATCTTGCGCTTGCTCTGCGTTGGTAATGGTGAACTGTTCAACTTTCTGTTTTTCATACTGAACGAGTTTGGCAGCTAATGCCTGGCCACCCGCAGTGGCAGAATCAGCATGTACAGTCCAATATTCTTGCTTGATAAATTTATCAATTTCATCCTCGCGCTCACAAATCATCCGCAAAGAGGGGCTTTGAACACGGCCAGCAGAAAGTCCTCTGCGAATTTTTTTCCATAGCAAAGGAGAAAGCGTGTAACCGACGAGATAATCAAGTGCGCGGCGGGCTTGTTGTGCATTCACCAAGTCCATATCGATATCTCGAGGATGTTTAATCGCCTCCTGAATCGCTGTTTTAGTTATTTCGTGAAACGCGACGCGTTGTACGACTTGTTTTTTCAGCACTTTTTGTGCTTTCATGAGCTCAACAACAGACCAAGCGATAGCCTCTCCCTCGCGGTCCGGGTCAGTTGCAAGCAATAGGTGGTCAGCTTGTTTAAGGGCTTTTGCAATAGCCGTCACATGCTTGGCATTTTTTTCGATAATTTCATAATCCATATGAAAATTATTTTCAGGTACAACAGCCCCACTTTTTTGCCGTAAATCACGAACGTGACCAAAGGAGGCCAAGACTTCGTAGTCTTTTCCTAGATACTTGCCGATAACTTTTGCCTTTGCTGGCGATTCAACAATAACGAGATAATTGCTCATGCTTATTTCAAATTTTAAGAAAGTTGTAAAATATAGTCACCCCTGTGGGTATATGATGGTGGATATTGAAAAATATTGCAAGGAATGAGTACGAAATAAGTTTTACATATACTTGCGCGCGAGCACAATCCTAAGAGTCAATGAACAGTGGAGCTGGGATTGTCAAGCAAAAGGGTATTTTCCATGCGCTGAATGCGAACAGGGTGTTCTCCCCTGAAACACAATACAAAAAATAAAACCCATTTCAATTGATCTGAATGAACCTCATCAAAATCAAGTGCCAAAAGCCTATCAATGATGATTTCTCGGGAAATAGGGGTTATCACTTCATCTCGCTCAAGGCAATGCAAAGTAAAACGGATTGCTGGTGTCAATTTTTTTTGCTCATCTGGCGAGAAAATACGAAATGTACTACTGGTTTCCTTAGATAAATAATGAAAATTATTATTTTTTAAATCATCAACCCATTGTAACGCTTTTGTAATATCAGGAGAGCTGAAGCCCGCATTTTCAAGCTGGCTCTTGATTTCCGACATTTCTGGACTCAAACTAAGTTGACCATCAAGCATCACATTTTCAACGAGATAGATGAGTACATCCAACACATTTTCCGACATTAACCCGCTCCTGTTTTTATACTGAAACAAACTGAGTTAGCCATTATAACACATTTGATGGCTTTTTATCCAGCAATTAGTTATACTCGGCACGCATGGGTTTATGAGGGGCAAACATGTTGAAGCTAAGCATAGGATTAATGAGCGGAACGTCAATGGATGGAATTGACGCCGCACTGATTTGCACAGATGGCCACCATCATATCGAGGAATTAGGACATATATCCATTTCTTACAACCCTGCATTCAGAATTCTTTTAAAGGCAACTGAGTACACCATCAAAAAAATGGCTGAAAAATGCCTTGCTGAAAACATGCACAGCAAAGAAGCTATCCTTAATCTCACCGCCACTGATTTTACCCATCATTTAAGCGCGTTTTTACAAGAAAAATTAAAACTGTCAGAACCTGATATCACTCGCAAAATGAGTGAACTATCTCAATATTTGTATGGTACTGAAGCAAAAAATAACTTAAACCTCGTCAAGCCTCTTGCCTTTGAGGATATAATTGAGCACTCAACGAGACTACATGCTGAAGCTGCACATAAACTCTTGGAGGCTACAGGTTACTGTGCTAACCAAATTACCGTTGTGGGCTGTCACGGACAAGCTTTTTTCCATCGTCCAAGTGCAGGTCTCTCTATTATTCTTTGTAATGGTCCACAGTTAGCTAATCATCTGAATATCACAGTCGTCACAGATTTTCGTAGTCGTGACATTGCTTTTGGCGGCCAGGGTGCACCTTTTGCACCCTTGTATCATCATGCTTTAGCGTATCGGGACAATAAAATACCCTGTGTTGTTGTGAATTGTGGAGGTATTGCCAATATCACCCTCATTTATAATGACAATATTGAAGATTTAATTGGTTTTGATACAGGTCCGGGAAATGGCTTGCTTGATAATCTTGTGAGACAGCAGACTAAAGGTCGTGAGCAAATGGATGTTAATGGGCATTATGGTGCCGCAGGGAAAGTAGACAAGACTGTTTTGGCAGCGCTTTATGACAAAGCCATTATAAAAGACGGATGCAATTATTTTTCATCCCAACCACCTAAATCACTCGATATTAATGATCTGTATCTGGTACCGGAATTAGATAATCTGACGTTCGAAGATGCATGTCGGACACTAGCCGTCTTCACGGCAGACAGCATTGTCCAAAGTTTACGTTTAAATTCTGTCTCTCGTCCGATCCCATTGCGCTGGATACTTGCTGGCGGGGGATGGAACAACCCAATTATATTATTGGAACTAACTGAGCGTTTAAAGCAAGAGTTAGGTCATACCATTACGGTTGAAACTGCTGACCAAGCCGGATGGAGTTCTCAGGCACTTGAAGCACAGATTTTTGCCTATCTTGCTGTCCGCAGTTTATTGAAGCTGCCTTTAAGTATGCCTAATACGACCCGTGTTTCCAAACCGCTGTCGGGGGGTTGTGCTTTTTATCCTATGCTTAGGACTGCTACTTGTGAGGTTTAATTGTTAGGGTCTGTTGACAATTACTCCTCGCCATTGAGAGAAATAAAATGATCCTTCACGTTGCCGTACCCCAACCACTGCGCAAGACCTTTGACTATCTTCTGCCCCCCACTTTAACTGAACAACCCATCGCACCTGGAATGCGGGTCAGAGTACCCTGGGGGAAAAAAGAAATAATCGTTGTGGTGATGGAGGTCGGTTTTAAGAGTGAGGTTCCTCTTGAAAAGCTGCGTCCTATTCTGGCTGTGCTGGATAAAGAACCTCTGATATGCAAAAAATTGATTGCTTTTTGTGTATGGGCTGCTGATTATTACCATCATCCTATTGGTGAAACCATTGCACTCACATTTCCACCTGTCATGCGTAGACAAGTACCGAAATCATCGAGTAAAAAAAACATTTATTGGCAACTTACCCCTGCTGGACTTGCTCTTGATTTAAATACGTTTAAACGTGCACCACGACAGCTTGAGGCAATGCAACTATTGCTTCAATACCCACAAGGCTGCACGCTTGATAATTTACTTGCGGCAGGCATCTCCCGAAGTGCATTGACCGAATTGCAAAAACAGGACTGGTTGGCACAGACCATCGTTACGGTAACACCCGCTCTCCCGAATAACCCATACCACTCAAGACCGCAACATGCAAATTTCTCTCCTCTTGCTCTTAATGAAGAGCAAGCAGCCGCTGTCAAGATGATCAAGGAGCATCTAGATCACTTTGTTCCGATTGTGCTCGACGGTGTGACAGGAAGTGGTAAAACAGAAGTTTATCTCCACTGTATTCATGAAGCATTAAATCGCAGTAAACAAATTTTAGTGCTTATTCCTGAAATTAGCCTTACTCCGCAAACGATAAAGCGATTCCAGTCACGTTTTACCGATACACCTATCGCACTTTTTCATTCCGGCCTCAGCGACAGTGAGCGCCTGAAACAATGGCAGACAGCACAATCTGGCCAGGCTCGCATCATTATTGGTACTCGCTCGGTTTTATTTACTCCGTTGCCCAATCTTGGCTTGATTATTATTGATGAAGCCCACGATCCATCCTTAAAACAACAGGATAATTTGCGATATTCAGCACGCGATCTTGCCTTGAAACGAGGACAATTAGCTCAAGTGCCCGTTATTTTAGGCTCGGCTACCCATACGTTAGATACGTTGTTACAAGTTAAAAAGGAGCGGTTTTTATCGGTATCGCTTACCCTGCGGGCAGGAGAAGCACGGTTGCCTGATTTTCAAGTGATTGATGTCCGCAGACAAAAAATGCTAGGCGGGTTAGCTTTTGCCATGCGAGAAGAGATAAGTCGTCATTTGGCGACAGGCAATCAAGTATTGCTTTTTTTAAACCGTCGGGGATTTGCCGCCTCGCTACTCTGTCATGATTGTGGCTGGACAGCCGACTGTGAGCGTTGCGATGCACGAATGACATTACACCGACAACCTTACCAGCTGCATTGCCATCACTGTGAGGCAGTTGCACCCGTGATACGAGTTTGTAACGCATGTAATGGTGAAAACATAATCAACGTTGGAACAGGAACGGAACGCATTGAGCAATATTTACAGGAATTTTTTCCGGCTTACCCAACCATCCGTGTTGATAGGGATACCGCACATAACAAAGAGGCTCTTGAAAACTTACTTGCTCTCATTCACGATGATAAACCCAAAATTTTAATTGGCACACAAATGCTCGCAAAAGGGCATCATTTCCCCAAGGTCAGTTTAGTTGGTATTCTCAATGTGGATCAAGGACTGTGCAGCCCTGATTTTCGAGCTACCGAGCAGCTTGCGCAACTCATTACTCAAGTCGCTGGACGAGCAGGGCGAGCTGAAACACCCGGCTTAGTACTCCTACAGACACACTACCCTGATAATCCATTCATTATTCAATTGTTAAAAGAAGGATATCGCGCTTTTGCGGATGCTGCATTGGAAGAGCGGGCTCTTGCTGGCTTACCTCCTTATACGGCGATAGCAGTTATCCGTTCTGAGTCACCGATGCAAAATACAAACATGGCTTTTTTAAATGCTGTGCAGGATCTGGCTGCAAATGAGCCATCCTCAGGAATAATTACCATAGGCCCAATGCCAGCCGCCATGGCGAGACGAGCAGGGTATTTTCGCGCAGTTCTCATTTTTCAGGCCGCAGATAAAACGCTATTGCAAAATGGATTACGTATGTTGATATCTAAAATTGATCAGCTCAAATTACGCAATAAAGTTCGTTGGCATGTTGATGTCGATCCGATAAGCATGTTTTGAGCTCTTTTTATTCTGCTATAATTCATTTAATGATAGTTATTTTATTATTAAAATGGGAACCTTACTTGGAAGAGGTGCCCTTTTTAGCTGTCTATTGCAGACTGATGGGTGGGGGTAAACGCTATGCTAACAGACGAAGAGCTTGAGCACATTGAAAATCAGTTGGCAGAGATGATTGAGGGTATAGACAATGTATTGTTGAATCAGCTGATGAACGACAAAGATAGGCTTGATTTTCTTAATGCTTATGTCAAGGAGTTTGCTGATGAGCACCTGGAGGGCTACAAGGTAGATGTAAAACTTCTTTCAGCCAATTTTAATAAGGTATTTTCCCTTAAAGTTGGTAAGGTAGGGCAAAATGGCGCGGTTGGCTATGACGATGAATGTAAATATTGTGTATTGGTTGAAAACCCAGCAACCTTCCCTGATCCTAGTGCTCGTACTCATTTAGGTCGGAATATCTTAGCTGGCGGGCCTGATGTTAAAGCACTGGACAAAAATATTGCGCCAATTTATGCGAGTAAAGCAGCAACAGATAATCCTATCAAAGATCATAATTTGCGCGTAAGTTTGATTCCATTCTATGAAAATCGTTTAGCAAACGTCGTGAATTATCAAAATCATATGCCTGACAACGCTCCCGCAGAAGCCGCACGCCATTATGAGCATCAGTTTGGGTTAAGAGCAGTACAAAATAAGTATTTTAAGGAACATAATAAAACTCAAGACTTTACGAAACAAGATGTTATGCAAAGGAAACGTATAACGTCGTATGATAGTATGCAAACTGCAAAAAAAACATTGTTAGATGAATCAAGAGTTATGCGTGATCGAGGAAGGAAGTTGACTTCTTTTTTTACCTCTCCTGCTCCCAACTCCGTGGAATTTCAACCAGCCTTTGGAGCCCATGCGAAACGCTATTTTGAATACCTCGTGGGTGACATTATGGGAGTACTGAGAGAGGAAGTAGAACATCTAATTGATGACCAGGCAAGATTGGAGGGTAAACAATATGAAGAAATTGATCGGACTCCATATGACAAATATTTAGCAGCTCAAGAAGCACAATTGGAAAGCATGTACAAAAAGGGAAATCAAGTGGTCAGCACTATGGCTGAAGTTGAGCAGGCAATGGCATCGATGAACAAATTTTTAGATACCGCCATTATGCAAGCTGAATCTAAACTGGAAAATTTGCCAGCTATCATCGATAGGCAGCAAGCAGCTGTGCTTCCGGCCGTAGTTGATATACTGGACTTTTGTGGTAACCTTAAAAAAGTTGATGCTTTGTACTATGATTTGAAAGTTGATAATTTTCTGTTAAATCCTGATAATAAACCAGTTATCACAGATGACAAGACGTTGGCCGTCATGGATGAAACGCTCAAAATGTATAATTACGGTGTTGGTCATATGACTTATGCCCCACCTGAAAATGAACAAAGTCGTTTGAATGATCCCGATAACCCCGGTAAAGTCAACGCCAAGGCAGCTGAGGCACTAACTAAATTTCAAGTTGGCATGATGATGTATGATATGGTTGCAGGCATTCCTGGGGGGGCATCTCAGGCATTTAAAATGTCTGAAGCTATTGATTCTGGTATTACGAAAGAATTGGATTTTGAGCACCCTTGTTTTAAGACACCCATAGGACAATTTCTCAAATTGCAAATTAAAGCATTGACTGACCTTGATCCTAATGCGCGCCCTAGTCTGGACGTTGTTAAAGCCGAGTGCGAGCAATTTTTGAACTCAAGGTTGCAAGAAAGAAATGTAGTTAATTTGAATTGAGGTATAACACCATGTTAAATGAAAATGAACGTAAAGCTTACTACCAACTTGGCACTAGCCTGGATAGTGAAGAGATCGGCAGCACCATTAAAAGATTAAACGACGATGGGCAACAAGGACGTAAAAATGAGGCTGTTTGGTATATTTTACAGGGCATAGTAAGAACTCGTGTAAATTCCGCACGTAAAATTGCAGCACTGGATTCAGTGCGCGCAGAAACAAAAGACGGCTTGCTTTCTGTCTACTTGAATATGCCTAACCCAAAGTCAAGGCAAGGTGACCGTTTATTAGATGAGGCAATTTCATCTGTTGATAATGAATTGCTGTTGAACATTTTACATGAACAAGGGATAGATATTCGTTATAAAAACAGTGAAGGAAGCAGTCCTTTATTCAATGCAATTGCTAATAATTGTTCCTTTGAGGTTATTACAGCACTTTATCCCTCACCTCTTTATCTTGAACAAAAAAATCAGAGAGATGATACCCCGTATTCCATAGCAATTGAGGTTGGAAATCAAGCGGTAATTGACTGGATGAGTGAAATTAAAAAAAACCAACCCAGTGTTGGAGCGAATAGTAATGCATTGAATCCCAACCCAGCTAGAAAATTAAAAGACATCCAGCCCTCCACGCCTAAAGAGGATAAGGGAAATGCTCCTAAAAAAGGAGGTAATGGCGGCTGTAGTCTCAGTTAGCAGTGTACTCTTTAAGATTTCAGATCAGAGGTATTTTATTTTGCTCACAAGGGTGTATAATTGCGTGAAAAATGACCGCAGTTAAAGTTAACTCTCACATTCCGCACCAAGTATGATGGAAATTTAAAATTACTATTTTCAACAGTTGCTGCTCTATTTTAGAGCAAACTTAAGCTTTTCGGCGAAAATA
>JABEVJ010000300.1 GCA_013043985.1 Legionellales bacterium
AAAACTGCACAATATGAATAACTTGCTGGTTTTAATCGTTTCATATGACGAAAAATAGCGGCGTCATAAACCCCTAAATATGAAACGCTTCGGGTATATGCCTATTGATTTGAATTCAAAAGCATTTTCTTCAATCGCCGCAGACTTTCCCCTTTCCCAATCAAAGCCAAGGTCACATCAATTGATGGCGAGTTAGTCGATCCTGTAATGGCAATACGAACGGGTTGCGCTAGTTTAGGAAATTTAATTTGGTTTTCTGCGACTACCGCTTGAACAACTTCATGAATTGCCATCGTTGACCAATCACTTAGTTCAGAAAGCTTATCAACAAATTGTTGCAAATAAGGAAAAACGTCCGGGGTAACATGTTTTGTATACGCATCCTGATCATACTCACTTGGGGCGTGATAACAAAAATAGGCTTTTTCTGCCATTTCATTCAAGGTATAAGAACGATCACGAAATGCCTCAACAATAGCGGTGAGTGCAGGCCCTTTTGACACATCATAACCCATTTGCTCCATATGCCAGAGCAAATGAGATGCGACATAACCAGCGGGTTGATTAACGAGATAATGGTGATTTAACCAACGCAGTTTTTCAGTATTAAATGCGGCGGGAGATTTATTCACATCAGCAATATCAAAGTATGCAATCATTTCATCAAGTGTAAAAATTTCCTGATCACCGTAAGACCAACCTAATCGCGCCAAATAATTAAGCAAAGCATTTGGCAAATAACCCTCATCCCGATATTGCATAACACTGACTGCGCCATGACGTTTTGACAGTTTTTTTCCGTCATCACCCAATATCATTGGGATATGGGCGTAAAGTGGTAATGATGCTCCCAGTGCTTTTAACATGTTGATTTGCCGGGGTGTGTTATTCAGGTGATCGTTACCTCGGATCACATGTGTCACGCCCATGTCTCGATCATCCACCACAACAGTAAAATTATAAGTCGGTGTGCCATCGGTGCGGGCAATAATTAAATCATCTAACTCATCGTTACTCACAATCACTTGCCCCAGCACTTGATCGTCAATAACAACATCACCTCCAATCGGATTTTTAAACCTCACTACAAAGGGCTCAGCTGTTTCAGGTAAATGCTTATCACGACACAAACCATCATAACGGGGCTTTTCTTTATTCTGCATTTGAGTTTCACGCAATGCATCTAGTCGCTCTTTGCTGCATGTACAACGATATGCTGTTCCAACAGCCAACATTTCCTGAATGACTTGTTTATAACGATCAAAACGTTGCGTTTGGTAAAAAGGACCTTCGTCGGGGGTTAAATCCAGCCACGCCATACCGTCGAGGATAGCTTCCAGCGCTTCAGGTGTGGAACGCTCCAGGTCAGTATCTTCAACACGGAGGATAAATTGCCCTTGATGGCGCTTTGCATATAAATAGCAATAAAGTGCTGTGCGGGCACCGCCAACATGGAGAAATCCAGTTGGGCTTGGTGCAAATCTTGTGCGAACCGACATAACATACTCCTCGGAATTGAATCTGCGGCGTTGTTGCAGTTGACCGCGCGCCGTCCTCATGTACAGGCAGTACACTCCGTACGTTTTTTTAACCTGCTTCTGCTCGCAAAATATCCGCTTTATCTGTTTTTTCCCAGGTAAACTCGGGCTCTTCTCGACCGAAATGTCCATAAGAGGCGGTCGCCTTGTAAATTGGCCGGCGCAGATTTAACATCTTGATAATGGCATAAGGTCGTAAATCAAAATGTTTACGAACTAATTTAACAATTTCAGCATCGGGAATGCGATTTGTTCCAAATGTCTCAAGGCTAATTGAGGTCGGCTCTGCCACACCAATCGCATAAGAAATCTGAATTTCACAACGCTTGGCCAAGCCTGCTGCAACAATATTCTTTGCAACATAGCGGCCTGCGTAGGCTGCACTGCGATCCACTTTCGAAGGATCTTTACCGGAAAAACATCCTCCACCGTGGCGTGCCATACCACCATAGGTATCAACAATAATTTTTCGACCTGTTAAACCGCAATCTCCCAGCGGTCCGCCAATAACAAAGCGACCTGTTGGATTCACAAGATAACGGGTATTCGCTGTGATCCATTCTTCTGGCAGTGAGGGCTTAATTATTTTTTCAATCACAGCCTCTCGCAAGGTATCTTGATCGATGTCTGCATCATGTTGTGTTGATAACACAACCGTATCAATCCCCACTGGTTTGCCATTCTCATAAATAAAAACAACCTGACTTTTAGCATCCGGCCGCAACCATGGCAACACGCCCGTTTTACGCACTTCAGCCTGTTTTCTGACCAGACGATGCGCATAGGTAATAGGTGCTGGCATGAGCACATCGGTTTCATCACTGGCGTAACCAAACATCAAGCCTTGATCACCTGCTCCTTGCTGCTCTTGGTTTTGACGATCAACACCCATGGCAATGTCAGGGGATTGTTTACCGATGGCAGTTAATACAGCACATGATTCCGAGTCAAAGCCCATTGCGGAACTCGTATAACCAATTTCACGAATGGTATCGCGAACAATCCCTTCAATATCAACCCAAGCTGAGGTGGTAATTTCACCTGCAACCAAAACCATCCCGGTTTTTACAAAAGTTTCACAGGCTACTCGAGCTTCAGTGTCTTGTGCCAAAATCGCATCTAATACTGCGTCTGAAATTTGATCGGCTATTTTGTCTGGGTGTCCCTCAGAAACCGATTCGGAAGTAAATACATAATTTTCTTTCATGGTTGTCCTCAAATTTTTGGGCGAGATGAACAGCGCACTGTCATACTTTAGTGCTATATAATATCATGTCTATAAAATATGTACAGATCAGACTTATATGTTAATCGACCTAACTTTCGGAAAATCAGCAATGCTAATGTTGATTTTTCTAAGAAACCAGCATTAGTATTGCTAATTTTCCGAAAATCAGCTAATCTTTCGGGAGACTGGAGATATATCTATGTATATTCAACGAATTCTCGATCTACTTGATTTATTGA
>JABEVJ010000301.1 GCA_013043985.1 Legionellales bacterium
GGACTGATGGTGACACTCCACCGCAGTCAGAGAGATATTTCCATAACAAGGGTCACAGGGGACTTGCCGGGCTTGTCCAACAAACGGTTCAGATCGTGGCTTGCGCACGATCTGACCTTAGTTCGTTATGCTGCATGTTGTAGTACCAATTTGATAACGTCCTTAAAATACAATGCATTACTAAAAAAGTAGCGAACTCTGGAGCCTCCAACTTTGTCGGGTGATACTTACTGTGGAATAATTCATCGTGGGTCATAAGTAGCAAGAATATTTCCGTCTTTAGAAAGAATCTCTACGCGCTGAACAACCATCTCGACGGATCCAGAGTTCCCCCAATCACTTTTAGCAAATCCATAGACTTTAACTTTAAAAATATTATCTGAGGCTTTCTGTGATTCAATAATTTTTATACTTTCATTGGGCACGGGAACTTTTGAAAATTCATCCCTATTTATACAAATAACAGCATATCCTGATAAACCATCATCTGGAGTCCAATTGCCATCACCACTTAAAAATGAGTTAGAACGTCGTGATGAACGCGTATCGACAGTATTCCATAAATTGTACGAGTTATTAACAGGCGCGTCTAGAATAACAGTTGTGGTAAAAGTGATATAGCGTTCAGTTTTTGCAGTATTGATGGATGAATCAATCTGCTGGGTGATGACTTTAAGCATCTCTTGCTTTTTAAAGGTATCAGTTGTCTCCCTGTAATCTATGAAATTCTGGTTGGCTATTTTATCGTAATCTGGTGATGTTGCAGACAATGCGTAATATAAAAACGCCAATTGTTTACCACTAGTGATATTACTATAACTTGAGAAAGGGTGGTTTTTATCTGGCCGAATGAAATTAGTATTCTCGGTCTTATCAGATGAACTCACCCCAGAACCACTACCATTATTGACGCCATCTTTTTTATTACAGGCTGTGATGGGTAACACTACAGCGACAATCAATGACATCACGATATATTTTTTGTATTTTATTTCCACAATTCCTCACTTTTATAAACATTCTAGTAAATAAAAAATACGCTTTCCGAGTTTCGGAGACTGTAAATACGTTTTATTTAGTTTGGTAAGCAAACATACCCTCAAATGCTATTCAGCACACCCTCGCTTGATCTTGGACAGCCGGGGTACATGGAACGGATTAAGTCCACCGTATCCCGAGACAATAATCAATTGCAACTTACTACTGTTGAGTGAATAGTAGAGCATCATTAGACTTGGCATCATAAATGTTAGGTTTTCCAAACAACTCAACTTTGGTTATAAGGCAATTAACTGTTCTATTTGATAAGTCTACACCTTGAGCAAAAGCATAAATTTTTAGAGAAAAAAGGCTGTTTGGATTACTAACCATGCTTTCAATTTTCTTTGCCAAAGACTCATCAGAAACTCTCAAAGCCGTATAATTCTTTGCATTAGTGAAAGTAATGTGATATTGAGGGACATCTTGGTAATAACCATAGGAGGAATTGGTTGGAATTTCTTGTTGAGTAGTAAACGATTTCGACGAAAAATCATAGTGAGAAAGAGGGGTATTGTCTATGGTCCATACCAAATATCTATTATTTTTTGCATTCGCTATATTTGAATCAATAGTTGGTTTTAAAGAGTTAAGAATATCATTCTTCTTAAACTCGTCTTGTGTTGACCTGTAATCAACCGAGTAATTGGATGCGATCTGCTTGTAATCAACTGGCATTCCGGATAACGCATAATATATGAACATCAACTGATTTCCTGATGTTATGGTTTGGTATTTTTCAAAAGAAACTCCTGGATCAGGATTTGGAAGTGAAGAGGATTGTATTGTTGCTTGAGGCTGTTGTGAGGTAACCTTCGATCCATCACTTGGATGAGTGCTTGGTGTAAGATTTTCTGCTTTAGGTGCCGACCCTTTTGAACAAGCCGTCAACGCTAAAGCAACTGAAACTAATACTATTCTATAGTTTTTCATAAGTTAATTTCCAAATATACTTTTAAAAATACCTTCCACTTTTGATCCCGCACCCTTCAAATCCTGCTGAATATTCGATGCCACCGATGATTGATGAAGTCCTATAAATGTTACAGGATAACTTCCTTCACTAAAAAGTTTGCCATCACCACGATCCCTATACGAGACAAATTCCATAGAAAAATTAAATTGGTTACCATAATTAGTAACAGTTATATCCATTGGCAAAAGATCAATAGATGCAATCGTAGATTCACCCGGATTAAGCGGGTTATTCGTTGAAGCAACACCATAACCCATAACACCGATTCCTGTTACTCCATTTTGCCCATTAAGAAACCATTTAACCCCATACTCATTTACCAATGCACTAGCAGCGTTAATTGAGTTAGCATTTAAACACACTGTTTTGTTTGAATTATTAGTAATTTTTAACCATATTGTTGCGTGACCGCCAATATTTGGAGCTGCAACTCTTAGTGATTCTACTTCAAACTTTATTTTCCCGACTGTTAACGTAGGAACTTGTTCATTTTGTATATCAGATTGTTGATTCTTATTAT
The DNA here is from genome assembly GCA_013043985.1 of Legionellales bacterium. Taxonomy (GTDB): domain Bacteria; phylum Pseudomonadota; class Gammaproteobacteria; order UBA1113; family UBA1113; genus JABEVJ01. The sequence goes on from JABEVJ010000301.1 coordinate 2,535, forward strand.
CAATCTGTTGATCAGCAAATGCATTTCCGAAAAATATTACTGATAAAAAAGTTATAATTAATTTATTCATTCTTCCCTCATGTATTATTCAACACTTATTTATAC
>JABEVJ010000031.1 GCA_013043985.1 Legionellales bacterium
CGTAAACTCCTCGCAATGACGAGCGTTTTTCCATATTTACTATCATTTCCACATTACGTGACAGCTACAAATTATGTGTCGATACCTCAGACTATATACTCACCGCTTCTTATGCAAACTCTTCAATCGCTGTCGTTTCTTTAACTGATGCGGTGTCAATTTGTTCTTTTTGTCTGCAAATGGGTTCTCACCCGTTTTAAAAATCAATTTAACGGGCGATCCAGTAATATGTAATGCTTCACGGAAATATTTCATTAAGTAACGACGATATGAGTCCGGCAATTTTTCTGTCTGATTACCATGAATCACTATAACAGGCGGGTTATGCCCCCCAGGGTGCGCAAACCGCAGCTTAATACGGCGACCGCGTGACATCGGTGGCTGATAATCGGTGACGGCCTGTTCTAAAATTCGAGTTAATTCTGAAGAGTGCAAGGGCACCATCGCAGAGTCATAAGCTTCTTTAATCGAGTCATATAACTCACCTACACCACTTCCATGCAGAGCCGAAATAAAATGTATACGGGCAAAATCAACAAAGGTGATGCGGCGATCCAGCTCAACACGAACTCGACTCCGTTCATAGTCATCAAGACCATCCCATTTATTCACCGCAATCACAATTGCCTTACCCGCTTCAAGAATGAAATCCAACAGGCGCAAATCCTGCTCAGTAATATTATCTTGTGCACTGACAACAAGTACGGCAACATGGCAGGCTTCAATGGCCTGTAAAGTTTTAATCACTGAAAATTTTTCGACTGCTTCAATTACATTACCCCGACGGCGAACACCTGCGGTATCAATTAAAGTGTAATGCTGCTCTTGCCTGACAAACGGCACATAAATACAGGTGCGTGTTGTTCCGGCCTCATCACTGGTTATTACTCGGTTGTCGCCCAATATACGATTTACCAGTGTTGATTTACCTACATTAGGACGACCAATAATTGCCACTTTAATCCCAGCATCTACATCAGCAGGCAACTCGTCTGGCTCAATTACCACGCCCTCAAGCAGGGTATCAACCAAATGAGGAATCCCTCTGCCTTGCGTCGCTGAAAGAGGAAGCACTTCCTCAAAACCCAGTTGATAAAAATCAGCAAGAACCATATCCTTATCTGATCCATCCACTTTATTGACAGCAACAAAAATAGGTTTATTTAATTGTCGTAACTCTCTCGCAATACGTTTATCATCAGCCGTCAAGCCAGACTTTGCATCAAGAACAAACAAAACTCGGTCGGCCTCTTGAAGAGCAAGCTTAACCTGTTTCTCCGTCAAGCCCTGAATGCCAAATTCTTCGCCCGCAAGGCCTCCAGTGTCAATCACAATAAAAGGCTTATCACCAATTTTGCCCTCACCGTATTGCCTGTCACGGGTCACACCAGGCTGATCAGCAACTAAAGCATCCCAGGTTCCAGTCAAACGATTAAACAAGGTCGATTTACCCACATTAGGGCGGCCTACGATGGCAACAACAGGGATCATTTATACCTCCTCGGAAATTAAATCTGCGGCGTTGTTGCGGTTGACCGCTCGCCGTCCTCATGTACAGGCAGTACACTCCGGCGGCTCAAGTCAACCGCGCCTAGCCGCAAATTCAATTGCGAGGAGGTATCGCCAGCCTTAAAACAAATACATTGCCATTTTGTGTAGAAACAATAACGTCGCTTGAAACAGAGAGTGGTGTTGTTTCAATAGCTGTTTTACCAAGGACTATACGAGCAACAAATGCGCCATTTTGAGCAGACAACCAGTGCAAATTGCCTTGATCATCTCCAACAACCAGGTTGTTTCCATCAACTGCTATACCTGATAATCTGCGCTTAGCAAGGGCGTCTTGTTTCCACATAACAGTCCCATTTGCCCGATTTAGACCAACGATATGCCCACCCGTGCTGGCTGCAAAAACACCTGCATCCGTAACTGCGATATTATCGTAAGTCGAGAAGTTGTGTTGCCATTTAATGGTGCCAGAATCAATATCAAGCGCTGCAACCGAACCGTGATAGGTTCCAACAAAAACAGTCGTACCTGAAATAATCGGGTCAGAGAAAACACCCACCATCTGAGCAACATCAGAGAATCCTTGCGGTACAGCTGCTGTTGTTTGCCACATTAATTGACCAGTGTTTGCATTTAGAGCATTGACCTTGCCATCAGAAAAACCAGCAATCACTGTATTACCAGAAACAGCCACCCGGCTGCTGCCTAAAAGCTGTAATTGCGTTGCTCCTTGATCATAAGTCCAGAGTATTTGACCTGTACTGGTATTCAATGCAAGTACTTTATCGTCGATGGTTTTGACATACAGTCGCGCACCTGCATAAGTCGGTGCGGTATTTGACTGATTTGGTAATACCGTATGCCAACGGACATTGCCATTTTCTTCATTCAGCGCGTAAACTTCCCCATTTTGGGTAGGTACATAAACCAAACTACCACCTACCTCAACACCACCGCTGACGCCAGGTTTCAGTTTTATATGCCAATTAGTTGCACCTGTCGCCAATTGTATTGAACTAACATTGCCCTTTTCATCGCTGGTAAATAATTGAGAACCATCAATCACTGGGGTATATTTTGTCAAATTAACTTTCGAGCTGGCATTAATATGCTTCAGCCAGACAGTATCAACCGGAATAGGGTGATTAACCTGTACCAAAGTTGGTAATGGTGCCTCTTTATTGGTACAGCCACTCATCAGGATCACAGCGCACACAGTCAAGATAAGCGATTTTCTCAAGCCCACATTCACTCTCCTAGAAAGGGATATCATCGTCAAAATCAGGAGCAGGGGCAAATTCTTTGGCAGGTGCTGAAGCCGCTTCTCGGGAAGGTGCTGGTTTAGAGGCATGTGCACTGCTGCGGGGTGATGCATAACCTGACTCATAAGAGTCATTACCGATTCCACCTGCCTGGCCACCACTTGCTCGATCTAACATTTGTAAGTCATCGCCGTGAATTTCGGTGGTATAACGATCTTGCCCACTTTGATCTTGCCATTTACGGGTACGTATACGGCCTTCAATATAAACTTTTGAGCCCTTTTTGAGATACTCGCCAGCAATTTCCGCTGTTCTGCGAAATAACACAACACGATGCCACTCTGTGCGTTCCTGCATTTCCCCTGACTGTTTATCTTTCCAGCTTTCGCTGGTGGCAACTGATAGATTGGTAACAGCGTCTCCTCCTGGGAGATAACGTACTTCGGGATCAGCTCCCAGGTTACCAATCAAAATAACTTTATTCACACCTTTGGCCATTATGTGCTCCTCAATTTCGGCTTGTTTAGGCGCGTATATTACCATAAAAATTTTAGAATAGTAATAATTTGATTGTTTATATTTTTATGTTACGGTAAGGATTGTGAAGTTTTGAGATGCACTTAGAATATGTGATAGAGTTATCTCTAAAACTGTGAGAAACATTATGTCTATTCGTCGCTTAGATCATGTTAATTTTATTACCCACGATATGCCAGCAACAAAGGATTTTTACTGCAATATAATTGGATTGGTTCAGGGTGACAATCTTTCTATAGATACTGCAAAATCTGCCTATTTTTATATTGAAGGTCAAGATTATGCTGTTTTACACATAGGGGATGCGAAAGGTGATAAAAAACAACCCAAATTTCGGCGTTTTGCAGAGCTTCCTGAAAATCATAACGGCACTTTTTCAACAGGCGCAGCCGATCATTTTTGTTTAGCTTTAGATCAGGACGATTATCAACCCATGATTGAAAAACTTAAATTACGTCAAGTAAACTATCAAACCTACTGCCATCAAGATATCTCGCTTAAACAGATTTGGTTATTTGATCCTAATGGTGTGCGAGTAGAGTTAAATTTTATAAATTTCCCGCCTAAATGAGGGTATATAGTCTCCGCGATTGAGATCGCGAGATTTTAGCCATTAATAATTTGAAAATTTTCCGTCAATAAAGTTTGCAGCTCTTCATGGTAATAGGC
>JABEVJ010000302.1 GCA_013043985.1 Legionellales bacterium
TTCAGTGCTAAAACCTTAATTACGTGATAGTAGCTAACCTATTAAAATTTAACGTTTTTTTCTCAATTTATGTGTCGATACCTCAGACTATATACCCATCGCACTCTATTTTTTTTCTTCTTTTTTCTTTGGCATATACAAATCGGTAATCGTTCCTTCAAAAACTTCTGTTGCCAAAGGCAATGTCTCCGACAAAGTAGGATGAGGATGAATCGTCAATGATAAATCTTCAGCATCACACCCCATTTCAATTGCTAAACCAATTTCTCCAATCAGTTCACCCGCATTTGGTCCTACAATACCTGCTCCAATAACACGATGACTTTCTTTTTCAAAGATAATCTTAGTCATCCCTTCATCTCGCCCAATACTTAAGGAGCGACCGCTGGCAGCCCAAGGGAAAATGCCAACTTCATAACTCATATTCCTTTCTTTTGCCTGCGCTTCAGTAACCCCCGTCCACGCAACTTCAGGATCAGTATAAGCAACAGCAGGAATACTACGCGGCTCAAAGAAATGCTTCATCCCTGCAATCACTTCAGCAGCCAAACGACCCTCAGGAATCGCTTTATGTGCCAGCATCGGTTGCCCCACAATATCGCCAATCGCAAAAATGCTTGATACCGAAGTGCGTAACTGATTGTCAACGACAATGAATCCACGTTCATTAAGTTTAATGCTTGTGGTTTCCAGTCCTAAAGTGTCACTATTAGGACGCCGCCCCACTGCTGACAAAATCATGTCAAAACGCTGAGCCTCCGCTGGTGCCTGCTTGCCTTCAAAGGTCACCCATAGTCCGTCTGCTTTAGCCTCTACTTTAGTAACTTTGGTTTCAAGCATAATATTTTTGTATTGCTTGGACACATACTTGTGGAAAGGTTTGATTATATCTCGATCAGCTCCTGGCATCAAGCCGTCCATCATTTCAACAACGGTAATGCTTGCACCCAATGCGCGATACACCGTAGCCATTTCAAGGCCAATAATCCCGCCGCCTAATACCAACATTTCGCCATCAGTCTTCTTTAGTTCCAATGCACCCGTTGAATCAAAAACTCGTTCGTCATCAGGTAAAAATGGCAGCTTGACAGGTCGTGATCCCGCCGCAATAATGGCATTTTCAAAACTAATGGAAACCGCTCCATTGGGCGTATCAACAATAATTTCACTGTCAGAAACAAAGCGTGCTGCTCCTTGAACAATCTCAACTTTACGTTGCTTGGCCAACATTTTTAAACCACTTGTCAGGCGTTTAACAACGGAATTTTTCCATTCGACAATTTTCGCCAAGTTGATTTTGGGCTCACTAAATTCAACACCATGTGAACTAAGTTGTTTTGCTTCATCGAGCACCTTAGCAACATGCAGCAAGGCTTTAGAAGGGATACATCCAACGTTAAGGCAAACACCGCCTATCGTCTCGTAACGCTCAATCAAAATAACGGTTTTACCTAAATCGGCTGCGCGATAAGCGGCGCTGTAACCTCCGGGGCCACTGCCTACCACGACGACTTGTGCTTGTAATTTTTTTTGCTCTGGCATAATTAAACTCCTCAAATTTTTAGATGCCGCGGACAAGCCGCGGCACGTAGAGAAAAAAGACATAATCGAATTAATAAAATTATTGAATTAACATCACAACAATAATTTTCGTATATCGGATAAGCGTTCCACCAAATAGCGACTGAATCTTGCGCCTTCTGCACCATCAATCACCCGATGATCGTAGGATAAGGACAGTGGCAGCATTAAACGCGGTACAAATTGTCCATCTTGATAAATCGGTTTCATTGAAGAACGTGATACCCCTAAAATAGCGACATCCGGTAAATTTACAATGGGGGTAAATGCGGTGCCGCCAATTCCGCCCAGACTTGAAATAGTAAAGGTACTGCCCTGCATATCATTTGCAGTCAAGCCTTTTTTACGGGCTTTCTCACTGACCTCAGCTAATTCACGGGAAATCTCATAAATTCCTTTTTTATCAGCATCGCGAATGACTGGCACAACCAAGCCATTGGGTGTATCCACAGCCACGCCAATATGATAATACTTTTTAAGGATAAGTGACTCGCCTGTCGGATCAAGAGATGAATTAAAGGTGGGGAAGGCTTTGAGCGCTGCAACAACCGCTTTCATGATAAAAACAAGAGGGGTAATTTTGATTCCCTGTTTTTGCGCTTCGTTATTGGCAGATTGACGAAATGCCTCTAACTCAGTAATATCTGCCTCATCAAATTGAGTGACATGAGGCACAAGAATCCAGTTGCGCTGTAAATTGGTACCTGAAATTTTCTTGATTCGAGATAAGGGGAGTGATTCAATTTCACCAAATTTGGCAAAATCAACAACCGGAGCAGAGGGTAAGCTAAAGCCTCCCTGAGTCGTACTGGAAACTCCACCTCCTTGCTGTACCCCGATGACAAGAGATTTAACATAAAGCTGTACATCTTCTAATTGAAGACGACCTTTACGGCCAGAGCCTTTTATCTTAGTTAAGTCTGCTCCCAGCTCACGGGCAAATCGTCTCACCGCCGGACCTGCAAAGACTTCTGTATTGTCAGGAAGCTCTGCTGCAGGTGGTGGCGCTGTAGCAACTGTTGGTGCGGACGTCTCGGCAACTGATGCCGCTTTTGTTTCTGCGGAAGATGTGGGTTTAGCAGGCGCAGCAGATGCTTCTACTTTGGGTGCTGGTTTTTCAGAAGCAGCCGATGCTTCGGCTGAAGCTGCTGACTTTTCAGCAGTATCAGACACATCGATCACAGCAACGAGCGCACCTTGAGTCACTTTTTGACCCAGTGTCACTTTCAGCTCCTTGACTGTTCCTGAAAAAGGCGAGGGAACCTCCATACTCGCTTTGTCAGATTCTAAGGTCAAGAGGGGCATCTCAGCGGTAACTTTATCCCCTGGTTTCACTAAAATCTCAATTACATCAACTGGGTTAGTATTTCCTAAATCAGGAATCACAACATCTTTTAGCATAGTCTTATCCAATTTTAAAATTAATACTCACACCGTTACCGGATTCGGTTTGTCTTGATTGATGCCTAATTTTTTCATGGCCTCTTTCACTTTCGCCACTGGAAAAGAACCATCATCTGCTAATGTCTTTAACACAGCATGAACAATATGCTTACTGTCAACCTCAAAGAAATGTCGGAGCTCTTTGCGATCGTCACTGCGACCAAATCCATCTGTACCCAACGCAGTATAGGTTTTCCCTGGCAAGTAAGCCCGAATTTGATCAGCAAAAACCCGAACATAGTCTGTTGCCGCAATAATCGGGCCTTTCTGCTTTTCAAGACAAGAAGTGACATAAGCCTTCTTTTGCTTCTCATCAGGGTGAAACCGATTCCAGCGTGTCACATCAGCTGCTTCGCGAGCCAACTCATTAAAACTGGTGGCACTCCAAATATCCGAGCTGACGCCATAGTCTGCTTCAAGTATCTGAGCTGCTGCGATCACTTCACGTAAAATAGTTCCACATCCCAGTAACTGAACATGTTTTTCTGTTTTTTTAGCTGAGGATGACAGGAGATACATACCTTTGACGATGCCCTCTTCCGCCCCTTTAGGCATCGCAGGATGAGTGTAATTTTCATTCATTACAGTAATGTAATAATAGATATCCTCTTCATTAACATACATGCGCTGTAATCCTGCTTGGATGATAACAGTCAGTTCATACATAAAACAAGGATCATATGAGAGGCAATTAGGCACAAAATTGGCCATAATGTGGCTTTGACCATCCTGATGTTGAAGCCCTTCGCCAGCAAGTGTTGTACGGCCTGCTGTACCACCAAGCAAGAAACCTCGCGCACGGATATCACCCGCAGCCCAGGCCAAATCACCGACCCGTTGATGACCAAACATCGAATAATAAATAAAGAAAGGAATCATTGGAAAATTATTGTTGCTGTAGGAGGTTGCAGCTGCCATCCATGAGCAAAAACCACCTGCCTCGGTAATACCTTCTTCCAGTACCTGTCCTTTTTTGTCTTCACGGTAATACATCAATTGTTCAGCATCAACTGGTTTATACAATTGTCCTACATGAGAATAAATGCCAAATTGACGAAACATACCTTCCATACCGAAAGTACGACATTCATCAGGAATGATGGGAACAATTCGATCTTTGATGTTTTTGTCTTTCATTAAGTGATTTAAAATACGGACAAACGACATAGTAGTTGAAAGTACTCGTGTTTCTGACGAA
>JABEVJ010000303.1 GCA_013043985.1 Legionellales bacterium
CTTCAGCTTCTGATAAGCCCGCTACATATTTCATCCCTTGTCCTTATATGAAAATAAAAACAAAATTATACAGGATAATTTACGCATTGGTACTTATATGTTGAAATTTAAGCCGTTTTGCTGTGGGCATTCCTTCATCTGAACTATAGGTTGATGATTTCATCTATTCCTCTCCTCTTTGTGTTTGAGTTGTATCCTTTGAGAAGAATAAAGCATCTCAATCCGTATCGAGTAGGGTATTTTCTACCTATCTTCAAAGTTTTCTTTGAGCATACCAAACAACTCTAGTTCTTGAGCTTTTTGAAATAAAGCCGATTTATTTGTACAATTCAGTTTTTGCTTTATTTCCTCAAGAAAATGCTCCACTGTTCGCACAGATAGATTCAATATTGACGCTGTTTGCTTAGCAGTCAACCCTTCTAATAGAGCATTCAAACACTGTTTTTCTCTAGGGGTTAAAAATTTAACGTGGATTTTTTGTCCCGTTATTTGCTGCATAAATCGATATTGTTTATCATTTTTAATGTAAGATGGAAATGAAGGCTCAAAAAAATCTTTGTTTAATAATGAAATTAAATCTATGGCGTTATCTGCTGGTTGTTCAACAAATGCTCTGATTTCGTTAATATAGTATTGAAAAAATCGGCGGAAAAGAGAAAAATTATTAATAAAATAGGATAAATTTCGACCATTTTCCTTTGATGCAGCCACGCTAAAAATGGTAGCTTGACTTGCATTTTTTTCTATAAACATAAATCCCATATCTAAGTTAAACGTTTTTGCTTCTCTGGTGAGGTATTCTTCGAAACCATTTTTAGGCAGATCTTCCCAAATTGTTATTCCGGCTGGTAACAGGTCTGGGTGTCTCAGAAAAGGATCGCTCAAATATGCCAAATGATGAAAGTAATTTTCAGCAATCTCAGGACGATTCATCAAAGCACCATAGCTACCATCCGATTGGATAATAATATAACTGATATAATCAATATCAAAATATTCGATTATGGGTTTACAGAGGCTATTAATTTTGGTGTGATATTTTTCATTTACTTGTATAACGTTGTTGAATTGAGTTAACATAATTACAGAACCTTTTCTTAATTTATTTTTTAAAAACAGGCTTATTTATGCCAAAAGGCATAAAACAAATGCCAAATGTTTTGATCTCAAACGATAGCCTTATGAAGTATATTAACATGTTGAGGCTATACCCGAAGCGTTTCATATTTAGGGATTTTGACTTGCTCTTTTCCGCCCTATGAAACGCTTTGAGTATATTCATTTGCATTGATAGATAAAGCCATTAATGGTTAGTTAATGATCATTAAAGAAGCTATTTGGACTGAGCTTGGTTTTGGCCCTTGGGCGTATGTGACCGAAGATCAATTTATCGGTTGGGGCGGTATTCAGCCAGATGGTGACGATTTTGAGTTGGCATTGGTGCTAAATCCCACCTATTGGGGATATGGTAAAGTAATTTATGATGATTTAATACGATTTGCCTTTGAAGAGTTAAAATTGTCCTCCCTTGTTATTTATTTTCCACCCTCACGAACCCGTATTCAAGCTATATTGAAAGCAGGATTTGTAAAGGAAGGTGAGGCAGAATTTTCTGGTTGTCGATTTATACGTTATCGGTTACATAAGCCCCAAAAAGCTACATCGAAGACCAAGTAATTCATGAATAATTTGATAGCTTCGTCATAAATCTAGCAATTTCTATCGCGAAGCGTATATACTTAGAGCCTATTTGGTTAAAAAATATCGGTCATACCAAGGATAAGTCATCATGGAAGAAAACCCTGTACTCATCGTCGGCGCTGGCCCAACGGGTTTGGCGTTAGCCCTTTTTTTAAAGCATCAAGGCGTTGATGTTCGCATTATTGATAAGGACGAGGGGCCTGGAGAAGCTTCCCGTGCCATGGTAGTACAGGCGCGCACCCTTGAGTTTTATGAACAACTGAATTTTGCAGAGCGCGCCATTGAGCGGGGTACTAAAGTTGGAGTCATTGATTTGCGTAAACAAGGCAAACCATTGGCTTCTTTGTCGCTCGGTGATTTGGGTGCGGATCTCAGTGCTTTTCCCTTTGCTTTGTGTTTTCCCCAAGATCACCACGAACAATTGTTGATCGAAGAGTTAGCCAGAGTAGGTGTTCATGTTGAGCGTCAAACTGTATTGATTGATTTTAAAGAGCAAGACGATTACATTGACGTGACACTCGAAAAAAATAAAATACTGGAATCTACCCAAACAAGTTATCTCTGTGGTTGCGATGGGGCGAGCAGTACGGTTCGGCATGTACTGAATATTATTTTTCCAGGTGGAACGTATCAAGAACGATTTTTTGTCGCTGATATTGTGCGAAAAGATAATGGAATGATCGCTGCTGATCACGTTAATTTATGCATGGAAGAAGCTAGTTTTTGTGCGGTGTTACCTGTGCGACAAAGCGGAACAGAACGTTTAATTGGAATTGTTCCTCCACATTTGGCGCAGAAAGAACAATTAACCTTCGAAGATATTCGACCCAGCGTAGAAAAATTATTAGGGCTGCATGTGGAAGAGATGCACTGGTTTTCAACATATCATGTTCATCATCGTGTTGCGAATCAATTCCGGCAGGGGCGTGCTTTTCTTTTAGGAGATGCTGCGCATATCCATAGCCCTGCTGGTGGGCAAGGGATGAACACAGGAATTGGTGATGCTATTAATTTGGCGTGGAAATTAGCGGGTGTAATCAAAAAAATAAATGATCCGAAAATTTTAGATACTTATGAAACCGAGCGACGAGCTTTCGCAATGATTTTAGTCAAAACAACTGATCGTGTTTTCCAAGGGGTATAGCCTTGTATTAATGTCAAAATAGTGAGAAAATCCGTCCAACCGAAAAAAAAGGATAAAAGGATGGCGGAAATAATTGCGCATAATGGTGAC
>JABEVJ010000304.1 GCA_013043985.1 Legionellales bacterium
CTTCAGCTTCTGATAAGCCCGCTACATATTTCATCCCTTGTCCTTATATGAAAATAAAAACAAAATTATACAGGATAATTTACGCATTGGTACTTATATCAACACGGGGTGGCGGTATTTCAGGAACCTTCATATTGATGCTGTGAAGTTTTGCCGTGATTTCAGCAATCTTGAGTGCGTGAGCTTCTGAAATTTCGTTTCGAACCAAGCTATATCCATCTACCCAAGGATAAGCTAAATATCCTGTGTTTTCAATAATAAACAGATGCTTTCCCGATTTTTTCAATGCGGAAACGGCAGGGACTCCTTTCTGCAAAAAACGATCAGCGATTGCTTCACTCAGCTCATATTTCGTGACAATCCTCTCACTTTTTAAATCAATAACCGACGCCAGCTGCTTGATAGCATAGCGCCCTTTCTCAGTATTGACGCGCCACATACAAGATCCTCCGCGACTACCGTCAACGCTCGTCACCATTCCCTTGGGTAAACCAAGTTGCAGTTCAGTACAAATAAATAAGAGATGGTCTTTATTCATCGGGTTTCTCTTCGTTGTAACTTTAATTTCCATTCCAGACAACTGATTTTTTTCAGATTGCTAACGTGGCAAGAATATTCATCAAATCTTTCGAATCATACGCAATGGGAACACCCATCGCTTTAATTGATTGTTGATACCAAGGAAAATTGGCATGACTGCCCCCCACGAAAGCAATAACTGACATTCGCGCAGCAAGTGCAGCTTCAATTCCAGCCACACTGTCTTCAACCACAATACAGTCCGTACTCGCATATCCTTTATCTTTTGCAGCCAGCAAAAATAAATCAGGTGCGGGTTTTCCGTTTTTAACCTGCGATGCAGAAAAAATACTGCTGTCATCGAAAAAGTGGTATTGCTCTGTCATTTTTAGCGATAATATGACTCGCTCGCGTGGACTGCTGCTCGCTACACACTTACTCAATCCATTTACTAAACCGCTTGATAATACAGGGAGCATGAGTGGTTTTAATTCTTTTTTGAACGCCTCAATAATTGCTTGATTAACTAAATTTGAAAAATTGAATGGCAAACGTATCCCTGTTTGTTCAAAAATTTCGTTATGCACTATTTTGGTATTTTTTCCTGTAAATCGCTGAATGCTTTCCTCCGTTGAAATCGAATAACCTGCGCTTGTCAACATTTCAGCATCAATTCGATTAGCAATGATTTCACTATCAACTAACACACCATCACAATCAAAAATAATTAATTTTTTCATTTTCTTGCTTGCTCTACAGAAGTGGAAACGATGCTACACATAATTTCAGCCATATGATTTTTCAGGATGGAATGATGCCCCTCATCAGGTACTTTTTTTAAAGTAGCATGAGAGATCAGGTTGGCGTAAATTTTGGCGTGCGAAAGTGGCACTTGTGTATCCAGTGCGCCATGCCACACCGTGATAGGGCAGGTAATTTTTTCGAGATTAAATCCCCACGGTTTAAATAATAATTTCATTTCTTGTGCAGGCTCTTTTTCTCCCTGCCGAAAAGCTTCGAGAGTGGGGTTAATTGAGCAGCCACTCCAAACAGTCCGGTCAAAAAATAACCTAACCATCAATAGCACTTTTGGCATGTGGTAAATGTGCTTTTACAGCAATAAGAGCATTCATCATGCTAATTTTCTTTGATAGCCGATAAGGCTGCTTCTGCGACATCTCTATCTTGCGCAACATTGCCTCCGCTAATTCCGATCGCACCAACAATTTCACCCGCGATTCTAATAGGATAACCTCCGCCAAAAACGGTATATCGGGGAATTTGTGGGATGCCAACGAGAGTGGCTGGATCTTTACTGATATGGGCATAAATTTCATGAGTTGCATGCCCCCATGCATTAGCAACAGCACTATAAGCCTTATTTTGTGCTACCTCAATACTTAACAATGCGGCACCATCCATCCGATGAAATGCTTTTAATTGCCCACTTTCATCGACAATTGCTATTACCATGGGTTTTTCAATCACTTTTGCATGCTCAATAGCGGCAATAATTAATTGTTGAGCAACCGCAGCGCACAGGCTTTTTTTAGTAAAGGTTTGTGATTCAGACATGTTTTTTCCCATTTTATCTAATTAAGAGGCTGGAATCCAACGATACAATGTTGGCACAGAGATACCCAGGTTTTTAGCCACATCCCGAGCTGGAGTGCCACTCGCAAGCAGTTTTTTAGCGGAATCAATTTTACTATCGGTCATGATTCTTTTGCGACCACCTTTACGCCCAAGTTGACGTGCGATTTCTAATCCTGCACGAGTACGTTCTACCGTTAACTCCCGCTCCATCTCGGCTAGGCTTGCCATAATATGAAAAAAGAAACGTCCAGAAGGAGTAGAGGTATCGAGATTATCCGTAATGCTCTTAAAATGAATCCCTTTCAAATGAAGTTGATTGACTAAATCAATTAATCCTTTCACTGTCCTACCTAACCGATCCAGTTTCCACACCACCAAAGTATCGCCTTTTCTTAAGACTTCTAATGCCAACTGTAAACCTGGACGGTTATTTTTTGTGCCTGATAATTGATCTTCGTAGATTTTTTTGCACCCCATCTTTTTCAATGCAGAAAGTTGCAGCATTAAATTTTGATCGTGGGTAGAAATCCGCGCATAACCAATGAGCATGAAATCAATTGCCTTATGTTAAAACCCAAATACCCTGCTGTTTAATTACTCGATGCATTGCATCGGGCGCTAAATCAATTTCATTGGGCCATGTCGCTACACCATACTCAAGATAAACCTGATTAAAGGTATCAATATCTCGAAGAGCCGCAAATACGCCTGCTTTTTCCCTCATAATGAGTGCTTTCATGTCAACAAAGCCTTTCACCCCATCAATGAACTCAACTTCAAGCCTGTAATTATCTAAGGCTGCCACATGCGTTAATCGCCAAGGGGCGGTGCAGACTATTGCAGGGGCGATATCTTGTTGGGTGCTTGGTACTGTTCGCATAACTTCCAATCCTCAAGTAATTCCTCACGGTGTTCGGACGCCCATTCCAGAATTAAAGCCAACGCCCTACGTGGCATCGTGCCTTTGATGATTTCCAAGGTTTTAATATCCACCATTATCTCATATTCAGCATATAACGCATGAAAATGAGGCGGTGCATGATCGCCCCAAAACATCTGTATCACAATCCCGTAAAATATACTGATGGTTGGCAAAATCAATTTTCCTTTTTCTCGAAACTCATTTTCATTGTAGTATAATGAGAAAATAATTTCAAGAGCCGTTTTCAAGAATCAGAACGCCTTGACTCACGGTGCGCTAGGATAGGCAATGACTGCTTCTTAAAAACGAACGTTTGTGAGAAGATAGCGACCTCTATTTGCTTTGGAGATAAAATGCGGTGACAACCCAAGCTGAACCAACCAATAAACGAATTTCTATTTTAAGAGACGATGAAGTTAACCTGCTGTATTCGTGCCCCGAATTGACAGAAGAGGAACAGAGTTACTTTTTTGCCCTACATAAGTACCAATGCGTAAATTATCCTGTATAATTTTGTTTTTATTTTCATATAAGGACAAGGGATGAAATATGTAGCGGGCTTATCAGAAGCTGAAGTA
>JABEVJ010000305.1 GCA_013043985.1 Legionellales bacterium
AACAATATTAATGGAACGGAAATCCTTTGTTTGGAAGCCTATAAAATTGAAAATAATGGCAATATTAATTTGCCAAAAAATTATCATATACATACGACTAATTTAAAATCTTATGGCGGTAGTAATATATCAAAAAACTCTCAAAAACATAAAAAAACAACTTATAAAAACCAAGAGCAGAAAGCTAAATCAGAGAAAAACCAAAAATACACACGAATTATTAACGTTGAAAATAAAGTAAGTATTAAAGATAATGCCAGTATTGACCTTAAAAAAACTTTTTTAGTATCAAAAAAATTATCAATAGCGGGAAGTTTTAGTACTGACCATTCAAATATTTTTGTTGATTCAAAAAAATTAAATTCTAAAAAAAATAAGCAAAAAACTGAAAATGCTAAGAATACAAACAATAACGTAAACACTACTCCAGTCAAACGAAAGCCTATTCAATCGATTAGCACCAAAAGAAATGGACAACTTACGCTTAGTAGCACTAGAATTGATACCAACATTATTAGTACGAATAGTCAAATACCTGCAACAATAAAAGACTCAACAATTGAAACTGCTATATTTAAAGCAAATAGCAATCTAAATATTAAAAAGACGACAATAAACAGTAATTTGATAGAGTTGTTTAAAGAAACAAAAATAAAAAAATCTAGAGTTATCGCAAAAAATATTTTTAGTGTAAAAAAAGAATCTAATTGTTTAATTCAAGATTCTATAGTCAACTCAGAACAAGGTTCTATCATCGTTGATGGGAAACTTAACGCAACTAGCAAAGCAGATCAAAATGGGAAATATGATAATAACACAGTCACAAATATAATCAGTAAAAATGTTATGGTTGGCGGAAAACTTGCACTTGATCACAGCTTACTTAAGACAAATTCGTTTACAGGAAAGAAAGATTCGACAATAAACGGAGAAAATGGTTCTTCATGGCAAGTCAATGAATTAATTCAATTACACGGTCAGTCGACTTTCGATAATAATTTTTTAAATATAGAGTCTCTGTCAAATTATGGTGAAACAGATATATACAATTCAAGAGTCATTTCAAAAAAAACGCTCTATTCAAATAATTCAATAACTTTTGATACTGCACTTGTAACAGCACCAAAGCTTGATTTAGGCGGATATCATGATCTCAATCGCTTTGTAAGTGTTGATGATCAAGGAAATAAATCAAAAATAAATGATATTGTTCAGACAGGAGAAAGTTCAATAGATAATAGTGATATAAGTGCTGATTTTTTATTTACTTATGGAGATGCTGATGTTGAATGTAATAATAATATTAACTTAAAAATTTCTTATGCTTCGCTCTTAGGCGAGAAAATGAAAATTAACAATTCAAATGTTGATGTTAATATATTAGACCTTAAACAAGGCGATCTTTCCATTAAAAATTGCCAAAAATTTAATGTTGAAAAAAATTTTACAACTGATTTAGGTACAAAATTAGCTATTAACAGATCAAATATAAGAGGGGGAGATGCAATATTTAGAGGTGAAAGCAAAGTTAAAAATGTAAGAAGTCAAAATGACAATTTAAAAATTGAGATGAATAATATTGTTGTATCTGGAAAGAGCGAAATAGAGAACTCAGCCATTAATGCTAAAGAAAATCTCATATTTGATGAGAGTAGTGTGGAAATTAAAAAATCTAAAATTAAGTCAACAACATTTTATATGAACAACTACACCACAGCTGAAAAAACAGAAATAATAGGAAAAAACATAACGCAATTAACAAGTGGAAACTTAAATCTGTTCTCATCCAGTATGAGAACAGAGAAAAATTTGAATTTTTTTGGTACTATTGAAGGCAGTAAGTCACATATTGAAGCAAAAAATATCAATGTATACAAGAAGCTAAAAGCAGATGAAATGTCGGTTAAAAGCAAAGATAAATTTCATCTGCATACAACAGGGGAATTTGATTGTACTAAAACAGGGCTGATTGCTAAAGAAATTGAAGTTAATAATAAAGTAAAAGCAACTGATTCTTCATGGGAGTCAGAAAGTAATATAAAATTTCAATATGGAGCTGACGTAGAATCAAATAGACTTTTTCTTGCTGCTAAAAAACAAATTATTAACTCAGTGACAAGCGATATACATGGAAATGGACTGACAATTAAAGCGGATCGATTAGAAAATGAAAGCAAAATTAAATTATCTGATTCATTAGTTGTAGATGTTGAAGTATTAAAAAATAACTATGGAAGTTTGCTTGAGGCAAAAAACGTCAAAATTGATGCAAATAAAATGCTTTTCAATCTAATGGGGCGTATCCATGGTGACAACGTTACCACCACAAGTGCTATCTCGCTAAATATGATGGGAGATATAAGAGGCAGCAATAACCTAACTTCTTATAGTTTAGTCGATTTGAATATGTTAGGGGCAAAGCGTTCGTATAATTTAAGTAATAATAGTTTTTTTTCGCTTAATGGTGGCTTGATGCTACCAACATTGCCAAATGATCTATCAGCTATTTTTTCCGTATCGCATCTTATGTCAGCATCACGTTCATTGTTGACTATGGCTTTACCGAATATGGTCTTGCCTATTAATCTGGCATATCAAGCGTTACCGTTGGCCGTACAAGGAGGACAAGCTCTCTGGCACGGAGGTAAAAATATTCATGATGTAGCTAATGGAAAGAAAAAATTTAAAGAAATATTACCATTTAAAGATATTAAATCTTGGCGTTTGAAAGATGTTTTACCAATGGCATTAAGGCTCAAAGGGCTTGCCGTGACAGGAGCAAATTTGGCAACAAGTTCCGCTCAGGTGTACCAAAAGTTTTCTGACTGGAATTCCAATGATGATAGCAAGAACTGGAAAAGCTTAAAAAATGAATTTAAATGGGACGCACTTAAAAATAATCATGGTTTTTCACGTGAAGCCTGCCTCAATATGCTAGGAAGTGTATTTGGTCCGACTATTTCTACTGAGTCTGCATTTAATGTAAATGCAGGTGTTATTGTTTCACAAAATGTTTATCAAAATGATTTTTGCTCGGCAAACTTTGGACTTGAAAGCGGTTTTCAATCATTAACCCATAATAGCTATGCAATGTTTAATTTTGGATGTCAGGATGCTGGGGCATTAAATATGAATGGCAGGTATTTATATAATGCGGGTAAAATTAAAAATAAAGATAAGGTATATATTGACTTTAATGACATTAATTTAAGTGTTGCAGGTGAAGTAGATTTAATAAATGGTCTTGTTTCTGGAAATAATAGCAATTTAGATGGAAAAATTAAACTTGAAAATATACGAATGAATATGAAAAAAATTGTAAATTTTAGCAATACCACTGATTTCTTTGGAAAAAATTCAGAATTAAAAGGTAAAGAAATAAATTTGGCAGGTGAGATTAACTATGAAGGTAAACTTGCTTTTGTTAGTGAAGCTGACGTTAATCTTGAAACTTGCAATGTAAAGGTAAAGGAATCAATAATTAAAAATGAACCTGAAAAAAAATCAGAAAATGAAGGGCTTGCTAACAAAGAGGAAGAGAAAATAGAGCAAGATAAAATTGATGAAGCAAAAAATGAAAATTTTTTATATATTAGTGGAGAAAATATTAATTTTAAGAAAAATGTCAATATCCATACTGATGGAGGTTTGATTAAAAGTAACAATACCAATTTTAAAGAAGACACAAGTCTTAAAATGCTACATTTTGAGACTGATAATTTAATTCAAATTGAAAGTGGAGCCAAAGTTGCAACTGAAAATGTTTTGATGAAAGGAGGCGATATTATGCATAAAGGAGAGTTGGACTATCGAGCAAGATTGGAGTTGGAAGCAGTAAATACATTAACCTTAGCAGATGGAAGTGCCCTTAAAGTAGAAGGAAATGAAATTAAAGAAGGTTGTGTTCAAGATAATTATCTTAAGATAACTGCTAAAAAAATTGATATGGAACAAGATGCTGTTTTGAAAACCGATCCAGCCTCTATAAAAGGGCAAACAGGTAAATTAGCAGGTAATGTTGAGATAAAAAATACTGAAATTGATTTTACTGAAGGTAAGTTGGAAATTACAGAAACATGTAAAATGAAAGCTGAAGAGTCAGTCGCTAAAGCTACCGAGATCGTCGACAATGGAGATATTACTTATAAGGGTTATTTCGGTTTGAAAAGTGAACAAGCCTTAGTGGTTGGGGAGTCTGCTAAAATCCATGTTGATCCTGAGACTATTGGAAATAATAAAGATGAAAATGGAAATATTAAAAATTTTCTTGAGCTATCAGGTGAACACGTATATCTCAAAAAAAATGCCGATATTAAATCAGATGCAGGATTAATTAACGGAAAGACTGTTGATAGCAATGCTACAATGGATGTCGCTAATTTTAAGGTTAAAGGTGATGAAAAAGTAGTTATTGGCCAAAGTGCTGATATGAAAACAAGAGATGTGGTTATTGAAAGCGGTAAAAATCTTGAAGTACATGGCAATATTGACTATTCGGGTTATCTTGGATTGAAAGCTGCCGAGGAGTTGAAACTTGCAACTCCTTCTAAATTAAATGTTAATGATAGAAATGAAAATAATTTTCTTAATCTAGAGGGTAAAAACGGTATATTTAATGGAACAGTAGATGCGGATAAAGCTTATGTCAAATGTGAGTCTATG
Organism: Legionellales bacterium; assembly: GCA_013043985.1. Classification (GTDB taxonomy): domain Bacteria; phylum Pseudomonadota; class Gammaproteobacteria; order UBA1113; family UBA1113; genus JABEVJ01. Next base: position 4,663 of record JABEVJ010000305.1, read on the forward strand.
CCAGATGCAGAGTCTTTAATTGTTGGTGAAAATAAATACAAAAATTTTCATGTTTCGGACACACTGGGTGTTTCTACGAATGATGGAGTAAATTTAAATAAATCAATTAACCGCACATGTGGTCTCGATTTAGAGGGACATAGCATTTTCTTTAATACGGATTACCAAACTGAGCATGATATCAGTCTTACCTCTAACACGGGTGATATTTATGTAAATAAAAACGTAGAAGCCAACAATTTTTATGCTGACTCAAAAGCATCACTTTATACTTTTCAGAATGTACAGGCCAATGATACGGCTTTTTTAAAATCTGAATTAAGTTATCTAAATGTTGGAGGAAATGTTCAAGGGAGAAAAGTTTATATTGACGCGTCAGAATTTAAAAATATCACACGTGGGTCAGAAATTTTTGAATCATTGCATTCCACCCTGCAAGGTTATGCTGGAAACGGTGGCGTGGTAAAAGGTGAAGAAACCTTGATTGAGGCAAGAAATGGAAACATTGAAAATTATGGTGGGGTTTTGCAAGGTACAAAATATTTGCAAGGTATCACAAAAGGCGATATTTATAACGTTGCAAATATTTCTGAATATGAAGGTAAATACGATACTATCAGTCAATTTGACTCAGCTTTTATGCATGGTGGAACGGGTGAGGGGCATGAGGGTGTTGGATTATACCTACAGGCAGGTGGAATAATGGCTAATGTTGGTTCAACCGTTGGCAGCGAAGGAACCAACTATATTAATGCCAAAAAAGGGATTGAAAGTACGGTTCTTTATGACTCCTATATCTCATATAAACATAAGAAGAAAAAATGGTATGGAAAAAAGAAAAAAACAGTCAAGACTTCGACTGTAGTACAAAATTCACAGTTTATTTCAACCAATGGGAAAAATATTTTTATTTCTGAAGAGGGCGGTCTCCATGCAGTAGCGACAGATTTCATTTCGGAAAGTGGAACATCAGCTTATACCAGAGATAATATCGAGTTGTATAGTTTAATTTATTCCGATATGAAAGAAACCAAGAAAGAATCATGGTGGGGCGCTAATAAATCTGAAAAAATATCCACTTATGAAAATGCGGTTCCTGTTTTAATTTTTGATCATGGCATAACCCAGTTGGAATCGATGGAGGGTAGTATTATAGGGCGTGGCGTGCTTGCACTTGGTGATGGAGACTTCTATACCTCAGCCAAAAATGGTTCAATAAAATTTTCTTCTGACATATTACATCATCATGTTCATGAAGAAAAGAAAGGTTTTAGCATATCTATTCCTTCATTAGATAATCTGTGTGGACTTGTTGGACAGGGAGGAAAGGGACTTTTTCATGGGCTGGATCCACTGTTTATGAAAACAGACAAGTTATTACATTCTAATGATAATATTGAGTTTGCCGCCAATGGTTGGAATGCAGGAATTGCTGGATATAATGCCTATCAAAATATCAATTATGCCGTTCAAAATAATGCAATACCCAATTTAGTTTCTGACCAGTTAGGAATTACCGATGCTTTGAGTCCTTCACTCAGGGTGACCTATGCAGAGGAAAAATCTGATCTTTCATTTGAAACAACAGGGCCTGGTGCTATTCATCGTCAAAATTGGGTTGCAATAGCAAAAGATGATATTACCTTAAATGGTGTGGATGTTGATCTTGCTAATGATCTCTCCATGAAAGCTCAAATTGTTGCAATGAATGGCAACGAATTACATTCATCCTATCAGCATGAAAAGAAATCAGCATCAGTTGATATAGGTATGACTGGCAATATCAAGGACGTGAATGTCAATCACACTGAAACAAAAAATGAAGCCATTCATTATGACAACATGAAGGTTAATGTGGGTGGTAATTTTCATATTGAAGCCAATGAGTTTAATCTCAATGCTGCAAATGTGGACTGTAATACCATAACAGGTAAAGTTTCTGGGTTAAATATTACCTCTAAACAAGACAGCTATCAATCTAAATTTAAGCAACAAAATGTTAGTTTAAGTGGAAATATTGGGTTTTTTCAAAACAAATCGAAAGGAGCGCAAGTTGCGCAAGTCACCAGTTTGCATGTGAGGGAAGGTATCAATCATCATGATGACTTAAAATTTACGGTAGATAAAACAGTCAATACAGGCGCAGCTATTACAACTGACGGTGTAAATAAATATGAAAGTAAAATTATTGAAAATCATGAGCTAAAAGATTATCACAAAGAGCGTAGTTTTGGATTTTCTGGTAATTATCATGACCTAGCTAATTTAGGCAATACAAATAATAAAAATAACTCTTCAGACACAGACAAACCTGAACCCATTAAAACGATGAGTGTTACTTCTGGGAAAAAAAATTTTAAAGCGACACATACAGCGACATTCTATGGAAATAAAGGCAATGAAATGTCATATGATCAAGTCAATGGCAAAATGAATACCAGCAATGCCCATGGATATAAGATAAAACGTGATATTAAACGGGAAATTACTTTTGATGTGCCTGTTATGAATCCTGCTGATCTGATGAATCAGGTGAGAAAGGACGATAATCAACTATATGAACCATTTTTCTCTGCTGAAGAAAAAAATGAAATTATTTTGGTTGAAAATATAAATAAAAATGATGCTAATCAAGAAAATAATATTAATGACAGTGAAAATAACGATATTCACGTAGATGCTTCGCAATGCGAATTGCATCAATTTCATATTGATAGTTTTATAGAACCATTAAATATTGAATCATCGAGTGAAGAGCAATCTATATCTTACGCAGATTTTCTTGATAAAGACAAAATGCATGAACTTGTTTATTTAGTTGATTTTGCTAAGTTCGAACTCGACTCACAGGGCGAAGTTTCCCAGCAAACACAAATGCAATTTAAAGCTTCCGTGGCAGAATCAGTCCTCAAAATTGTGAAAGCGAGTATTGAAACAGGACATGATAAATTTGCTAATGCGATGGGTGATATACCGGGGCCACTGAAGGTGGGATTTGGTGTAAACAAGCATATATTAGGCTGGGTATTTAATATAGCACTAAGTGATGAAATGAATATGACTGACGCTATGTATGATGCAGCTCTAGCAACAATTACCGATGTGATTACAGATAGACTTTATACTATTGTACTTCGAGGCGGAGCAAGTCCTGTTAGCTGGGGATTACTGCTAAACGAAATATATGATTCTTATACCTATGACCCTGAAAAAATACAGCAATCGCTCCAACGACAAAATGCATATATGGGCGAGATGAAGGATGCGGTGAAATCAAATGACTGGTTTGGCTTTGTAGGTGCACAACAGATGCATCGTTGTGAGGCTCAACAAACCTCTTTTGCACTTATTTCGCACAATTTTGCCGAACTTAACCGTTATCTAAGCGAAAAAATTCAACAAGGTGTTCAGGCGTTAACTGAAATGAAGTTTAAGCCCATTATTACTAGTCCAATTTTCGAGTACCGCATGTTTAAACCAGAAAAAAACAAAGCGGAAAAATCAGAAAGTTATTCACCAGATAATGGGAATGCGGGAGCAGTGTTAAAGTACTGATTATTTTAATTGTGAAGTGAGGTAATACAAAATGGAATCGTGGGTCGTATATGGTTTAATTGTCGTTGGAGGAGGAGCAGTTATGTTTGGAGCATCTGGCGTTATCTATAAATATTGTCTCAAACCATTTATGTCAGACAATCAAGACCTAATGAAAGAGTTGCAACAATTGGAAGCTCAAGAAGAAAGATTAAAGTTACAAAAAAAACGACTTGATAAAGATGCTCAGGAAATTACTGCCGAATTTATCAATGTCCGTGAAAAACATCAAAAGCTAAAAAATCAGCCTATTGAGAGTTCACCTAATGACATTATTTTGTCACAAGATAGTTCAGAAGATAACCTCAGTCAATTGCAAATTGCTATTGAAGATTTGGCTAAAGACCAAAATGAATTATCGGTTGAGCTCAATAAAAAATTGAGTTTTCAGAATTCTAATACTGTACCAAAAAATAAAATGGATTTTTTTGAGGAATCACTCAATTCATCTAAAGTACCTCTGGCTAACTTTGCTAGATTGTTGCCAGGTAACAGCAAGGAGACTAACCGCGATCTTTCGTCTCAGATCAAATCCGAGTTGACAACGCTCAAATTTTAAAGTACTTGAGGAGAATGCGCATGTTTAAATCGATAAAAAAATTTTTTGAGCGATTTGTTGAAAGACCTGTAAACGTTGTTTTCGATAAATGTGTTAAAAAACCTGCTCAACTCGTTTTTCAACATACTATTGAACGACCTTTTAATGCAATAATGAACTCTTGGGTAAAATGGCCCTTTTTGGTGGGATTAATACTTGCTGCACCAGCAATAGTAGGTCCTGCTCTTTTTTGGGCTGTAGGACTACCAGTTGGTATTGCCTCTGGATTTGCAGTGCTGAGCGGTGTTATTGTTGGGCTTAGCGGTGGTTTGACAATTGAGTTGCATAAGCGAAGAAGAGAAAGGCTACAATATGAACTTCTAATTCGAGAGAAAAGAAAAAGTAATATTCAGATCAGCACTGAATGTATTAATAGTGAGGCTGTGATAACAAATTCACGACTAAGAGTTACTAAACTGACTAATCAACTAAAGCAACTTGAGGCAGCGGTAAAGCGTTCTCAGCAAGAAAATCGTAGACTTGCTCAAGATCGGGATAGATATATCGCTGAACGCGATAAGACTCAAGCCGAACTGGACGCTACTAGAGCAGCACTAGCTGTTTATGAAGATGGAGGCAGCCAAACGAAAGGTATTTTCCCACCGGATGCATATACATCCTGTTTTTACAATCTATCCCATATGCAAGAAATAATTAAGAAAATGCTTCAAACAAGCAACAATAAAGTCATTGAGAGTGATGGTGTATTAATCGTTCATCATCATGATGTAGCTAAAATTTCTGCAAATGTGAACTTGGTGCTTCCACCATGGCATCCTGACTTTGATAATCAGGCGATATTGAAATCAATACAAACAGTGACTTCTTGGCAGAGGAAGAATATAACAGAATATGCCAAAATACTTTGTCCTGTTTTAATTAAACGGCATTGGCATACTCTGGAGTTGGCTATTGATTCCAGGCATCCAAAAATCATTAATGCATTTTTACATGATCCAATGGGCGGTGGACATCTTTTACCCAAGCTGGCTGAATCTTTATCGTCTATTTTAAAATTACACTATCATCCTGATATAACCCTATTGACTCCCATCAGCCCTTATTGCAGTGAGAGACAATCAAAGGCAGATAAAATTTCTTGTGGTCCGATTGTAATACAGGAAATTCATAAGCGAATCAATGGAGAATCGCTCGATCGACGAATACCTTATGAGTTTGGAGCATCAGAATTAGTGGCAAAGCAGGCGAGATCAAGCCAAAGTAATGGGGTGAAGCATTTAGTTGCTTCAAGGCATCAATTATTATCCTATGATATTAGGGCAAAAATGAAAAAAATTCTCGCCTCAGAGGAGGTTTCCCCCGCATTACGCTCTTTTTAATAAATCCCACTCTTTTATCTCTTTTTTAAAAAAGTGAAAATCCAACTACGTCCATTTTCTTGCACCTCTCTTTCTCCAATGTTGAGAACATACATCAATCCAATGATTTAACATTAGTTTTTTAGGATGAATTCTTCTAACCTCTCAACAATCAAAAAAGCACTTACATCAGAGTCAAGTCCTGGAGTATCAAGC